>NZ_JAESKI010000023.1:0-8778 GCF_017892065.1 Staphylococcus sp. GDY8P120P
GCAATTGGAATAAAGCAATTAAGTTCGGTAATTTAGGCAAAAGGAGTTTTTGCAATGTTAACTAAGAATATTAAGTATCCTTATGTAAAATTTATTTTTGATGTTGTAGGTATTCTTGCTAGTATTGGTATTTTATTAATATTTATTTTTAATTCATATGCTAGTTTTGGTTCTGATAGTAGTTCTTTATTTGGAATAAATGTTACGGGTTCTAGCATGATTTTGTTATATAGTTTGATTTTTATTGTTGTTGTATGTGCTATTGTTTCTTTCGTTTTGAAATTGATAAAAAAAGAGAACAAATTTTAGGTTTTAGAAACGAGTTGAAAACGAGTTTCTTCTTGTCTTGATAATGGGGAGATTAATTTAATCCGTTTTTAAATTTTAGCATGGAATCTAATATTGATAATAGAACTTATCGTTTCATTATTTCAGTTAACCGTATTGGTTTTAAAGGTAGTAAAATGTTATAATATAGATGTATTGAAGGAGGAGTCGCCACTCCTCCTAAAAAGTTAATTTAGTTTATTAACTCTTTAATTAGTGATGTAATAGCTCTTAACAGATTGATTAATGCTGTTAGGAGCTTTATTTTTTACCCTTTTAGACATTCATCATTATACCCCTTTTAACAAATGTGATTGTAACCTAACCATACTTTTGCTATATCTTCATTTCATTAACGATATGTTCACCTACTACTATATTACCAATTGAACCATTTTGGGTTTATAATTCACTTCATCAAAGTCTTTTTTAAATTCTATAAATTTCATTTTATTAATGAATGTTTATTTAACTATTACATTAATACCAAATTAAGACTTACGCATTGTAGCGTGTAAATTATTTTAATCGTTTGTTAAATTTACAGGGAATCTAAAAGGAATCCCGGACAACAGGATAAGGAGGAACAATGCCATTGCCATGGCACCCAGCATAGCTGGGGTCCTCTAAACTTATCCTTAAAAGATCTAAATGCTGATATTACGGTATTTATGAATCATATTTAATTACGGACACAAAGGAATCCATGGAATTTTACATGGCATTTTCTTTGGAAAATAGCAATTCTTCTATCCTTTGGGGCGCAAGGGATTTCACAACAGGGAATCTTTGGAATCCCTAAAGATTCCCTAAAGGATTCCTTATATTCATCCAAAATCAATCAATGTTTCAGTATATAATTGATTAGTAATTACTTAGTTAAATATGATACGATAAAACTAAGTAATTACTAAGCTAATAACTTATTAAACAGATGAGTATTTGCTTAGTTTATTTTTGTGAAAATATTGAGTAATTACTAATTATATAATTAGATGAATAAATGAGTGATTACTTAGTTGTGGAGGGGTTAAAAATGACCAATCAAAGTCATAGAAAAGCTAAAACAATCAATATCAATTTAACTGAAGAAGAATATAAAAAGGTAAAAGCGTTAGCAGAAGATAGAGATTTAAATCCAACAGCTTATACACGGCTTGCAGCATTAGGTAATCGTATCAAACCTACAGTTGTCTATAACACAGATGAATATACTGAACAGTTAAAAAAAGAAAAACAAACACTTGAAATGGCTTTAGAGACAAGCGTACCAAAAGAAGATGTTGAGCTTTTAGAAGCACAATGTGAACATTATAAAACTTATATTGATACGTTTAAGAAGTTCTTACAGTATGTACAAGAAGATGCGGAATATATTAATTTGAATGGATATAAGAGAGATGAACAATTAAAAGAAGAGATGAAAGATGCTATTAAATCCTTTTTTGAAAACTGATTTAATTTTTCAAAGATATAAAACATACGAATATAATTTATATTACATTTTGAAATTTTCGTTCTCATCCACACGATTAAAACCGTGGGCTTTCTCATTCACTAAATTCTGTAATTTACAAAATGCAGCTAATTCATTAAGTTCTGATGTTGATCAGTACAAAAATTTGACACTCCCACAGCTAAAGCAATGGGATTCTTTAGTACAAAATCGTACGCATCTATTTCTAGTTTGTACTTGCCTAAAGTTAGGGGTATGCCAATACCCCATCCTAGTTCAGAACGTATAGTTAACTAGGCTACTTGACTATTACCATCAAGTACAGGTGCATTTATTATATTCTTAGCACCTACAATATCCCTGTGATCTAAGTGACCACAATGAGAACATTTATACTGTCTATCTTTCGATTTATTTCTTCTACTACACTTAGGACATAATTGACTTGTGTATTTAGGTTCGACGTATTCTACTTTAATTCCTACTAAATTCGCTTTGTATTCAATGTACTGTGCCAATCTGTAGAATGACCAGTTGCTTAATGAATGATTGTTTTTACGACTTTTACTTGTCTGTTTTCTAATATTTGCTAACTTTTCTAGTCGAATGATACCCACATTGTGCTGAATAGCAAAGTTTACAATTTCACGACTTGCTTTGTGGTCTTTATCATTCATCCAACGTTGCTCTTTGTTTTGTGATTTTTTGATAGCATTTAACTTTTTAGCTTTACCTAGTTTCTTTCTACGTTGATTGTGGTAGCGTCTAACATACTTGTTGTTTCTTCCATTACCTACGAATTTAACTTTCCTTTCATCTGTACAACAGACTGCTGGTATCTTAATACCTAAGTCAACACCCATTATTCTAGTGCTTGTATGCTCTTTTACATTTCTTTCAATGGCTATTTGCGCTACATATTTATTTCCTTTACGAGTGATACGCAATGTACCTAGCTTATTAGCTGATTCAATTAGATGTCTTTCATAGTCAGAAATGTTTGCTTTAATTTCAATCCTTTGTGACTTTCCATTAACAACAAATGGTATTTTGACACTTTTATGATTAATTGTATAGTTTTCATTATTCCATACTATGATAGGTTTTTTTAAAACAGGTACCTTTTTGTATTTGGTTTTCTTAGCTTTCTTAAATACTGATTTAGCATCTCTAATCGCTTGATTTTTAACACTGCTATTTATTAAAGCGTCAATATCTTTAGTTGTTTTCTGTGTTGGTGCCTGTGATTTAACCATTTCATCTACTAATGTATTAATTACATTAATATATTCTTGTGAGGCCGACTTAATTAATTCTAATTGGACTTTGTTTGGTTCTAGTTTTAATTTAACTGTCACTATTTGACCCATCGTAATCACCTCTTTCTTTGATTTTCGACATAATTTTTAATTGTCTCGATAGATATATTACCAACCGTTGACACAAAATAGCTTTTAGTCCACAAACTTGGCATGAATCGAAATTCTTTAAACGCCGCTCTTAATATTTTACTTGTTCCACCTTTTATTTTTGCCATAATATCTGACGGACTATATGTTAGCAATGTGTTAATGAACAAATGACAATGATCCTTGTCTGTTTTGATAGCAATTATTTTAAAAGCATTAGTTTTTGATATTGCTTTAACTAATGCTTTAAAGCGTTTGTCTAATCCTTTACTTAAAAATATTTTCCTTCTATACCTTAGATAAGACATAAAATGATAATTAATTAGACTTACTGTTGTGCTTGTTCTTCTATATTTGTTTCCCTTGTATCTCATATACCCTTTTTCCGTATGTATATTTATCTTACATTTTGAAATTTTCGTTCTCATTCACACGATTAAAACCGAGGGCTTTCTCACTCGATAAATTCTGTCATCTTCACTAGATATACATTCGCTTATTTTAGATGAAGATGAGGAAAAAAGAGCTAGTAATTCTATTTCTATGACTGATTTAGATAACGCAGCAAGTGAAAGCACAGACATTTCAAATACTGATATTGAAAATATAAGAAACGATGGTGTAGATGTGGAAAAATTATATAGTGAAATAGAATAAGAAAATGATATTCAAGAAAGACTAAAAGCTCAGCAAAAACAACTTAATCATTTTAGTACTGATAAAATTTATGAATTAACATCAATAAATAGTAAGACTGGAATCAGCTCAAACGACAAACCAAAATAGGAAGAATGATTTTATTATGGCAGCGCCTAGAAAAATTAAACAAATAGAAGGTATATAAAAGAAACGAAATCAGTTATATAAAAACATTAACTTTGAAGAATTGAATTCTGGAGAAGTTAAAATTGATGAAAATTCAAACTTTATATTAGATAAAGAAAACGAAATAAATGAATTGATTAATCAATGAAGATGATACAAACAAATCAATAACTAATGACAATAACAATAAAGATAATCAAATAAATGAAGATATAAATACATTTATTTAAACATTAAGTGTTCAGTTAAAATATTTAACTGAACACTTTTTTATTCTGGTACCGTTAATGTATAAACATAAGTTACTACATAAAAATAATTTCAAAGGTTAATTTAAGACGAATAAATTATGTAAATAATACATGTTAAGTATTTCACAAATAGTCGTTAATTTAAATAAAATACATAAAATCCAGACTCCTTTAGGGAGTCTATAACGACTCTAAAGAGTCCTCGTTTTTAAACCTCTTGTGGGACAAGGGATATGCTGTTCGGTAAATTCTCATAAAAATGCCATGTAAAAATACACAAACTCTATTGTTATCGCGTTATAAATTATTATATAAACACTATCACATCAGCATTTATAGTATTAAAGGATAAGTTTAGAGGACCCCAGCTATGCTGGGTGCCATGGCGATGGCATTGTTCCTCCTTATCCTGTTATCAGGGAGTCTAAAAGGAGTCGCTGATATAATTAATAGGTAAGAATAAACAATGTAAGTTGTTCTATTAATTACCGTTAATATAATGTTATAAGTTTTATATTAATAAACTTTAATCATCTTAATTGAGTTCGTTTATTAATAAACAACCAATTAATGTATATAAAATGTGACGCTAATTAGGAACATTAGATATACTTTAATAAATCAAATAACCATATTTTTATTTTTGATTTATTAAATGCAATTAAACTTAGTTATAAGTTAATGCAAGAGGTTTAGTTTTTGAAATACTAATTAAATGTTATAAAAAAGAGGAATCTATACATAATATAAATTCCTCTAAAGATATTTGAAATATACTTTATTAACTTAATGCATCTTTTACATCACTTGTAGGTAAAAGAGAACTATATTAATAGTTCCCTAAATAATTTCATCAATCCGTTTCATTTGTTTTACTGCATCATTTTTAAAATTAACACTCATATATGAATTGAAACCACTTTTTATTTTTCCGATTATAGCATGTGGTTCTGTTATATTTATTTTATCCAACCAATTTAGTAATGATATATAATCAAATACATCAATATGATTAATTAATCTTTCATATCTTAAATTTCGATTTATTATTTACTGAAAAGCCATCGTGTATTACATAAATCCCAATATGCTATTTATAATATATAACCCATAACTAAAAATTAGCTACTTTTATTCATAATGTGACCATGCAGAAAGGATAAAAACTTCCTTATCATCTTCATCAACTGTGTAAACAACTCTATGTTGATGGTTTATTCTTCTTGAATAACGCCCTAAGTGTTTAGGTTGCAACTTTTCAAAAGATTGGCTCGGAAAATAAGGGTCTTCTTTTAACGTGTCTACAATTTTTAAGAATTGTGTTTTCAACTGTGATTGTTTAATTTTCTTTAAATCAGATTTTGCTGAATTTTTAATAGAAATACTGTAATTATCCATTTAGAGGTTATCCCAGTCTAAATCATCAACGTTAGTGTAGCCACTGTTATCCTTTTCACGCTCTCGTACTTTATCCATAGTCCCTGTTGTTTCAAGATATAACGTTTCTTGAATACTATCCCAATCTTTCTGACTTATGATTACAGCGTTATTTTCACTCTTAGAACTGCTTATAATAACGGGTTCGTGGCTATCATTAACTTGTTTAAGTAGTTCATAGAATTCTTTTCTCGCATTAGTAGGCGTTTTAATATTCATTATTAGTCACGTCCTTTCTTTATTCTATATTATAACGTACTTAAAAACGTACGTAAAGTTATGGCCTATAATGGGGTATAAGTTTGATTTTTACATAATTCAACTTATCGGAAGTACATATGCTTGTACATTCACAGATGGTATAATAATGGAGTCGCCTATCTCTCAGGCGTCAATTTGACGAAGAGAGGAGGTGTATTATTTTGTTAATCTTTTTCGTTCACATCATAGCACCAGTCATCAGTGGCTGTGCCATCGCGTATTTTACTTATTGGCTTAGTAAGCGCGATAAATAATTAAATAGGCGACAAATAAAATAGTCAACACCATAAAAATCCCCTCACTACGGACATAGTGAGGGGATTGGTGTATTATTGCTAATCTTTTTCGTTAAATGCATTATAACACCATAGTGGATAGGAATGCAAAAAATGTATTTCAGTTAAATAGCACTAAAGTAACTCTCTGTATTTTTTATATTGTTCAATATAAAGAGGGTTATTTTTCAAAAAGTTTTCGAAATGAATTCCTTTTAACTTCAGTATTTCTAATAAATCTTTATCATTTTTAACCAATTCATAGTTATCATAATAATTTTTAATTTGAGTTTCATTAATTCCATAAATATAAGGATTATATGGAAAAACATTTTCATAAAGGTTCTCAAATATATCTTTTTCTCTAGATACGTAATCGAATTTATCAGTGTCATAATTATAATATTCTTCAATATTATAATTATCTTTTATAGTAGATTTACTATTTAAAATATCTATTTTTTGAGTTATCGGCTTGTTTGATAAATCATCACTATTTAATGAGGCAGTTACAATTGTTAAATTACCAAATGCAGTAGTTTCAGTGTTACCATTATCTGGTAACAAATGTTCTATTGTCATATCTTTTAACATTATATACGTGTCTTGTTGGTTATATTGAGCATTAGCTACTAATGTATATTTTATTAATTTATTATTTCTCTTTAAAGACTTATCCTTGTTTGAATACTTGAATGATTGATTGTTAGACATCAATGTTAAAAACTTGTTCTTCTCTATATATTTATTCATTTTAACAAAAAAATCGGTCATTATTATTTTGAATTCGGCATCAGTAGCACAATGATAAATAGAATAAGATGTAGAACCAATTATCTTATCTGTCTGATTACTGGTTTGTTGCATTCCATTAAAAATAAAGAAGAAGTTTCTTATGTTTTTAAATGCTTTTTCTTCTGTTGAGTTATTAATTATATTTTTTGATGTTAATAATTTTATAGCTGCTAGTAAAGATCTAATTTGTTGATTCCTCTTGATGTTAAAATATTCAATAATAAAATCAGGATTATTTACATCATTAACTTGCATGTATACTTCTGTGAAATCGTATAAATCATCAAGCAAGTTGGATAGTTGGGTAATCGGGACTTCTTCTTTAATTAGCTTATAAACAGAATTAATATTTTCTGAACGTTTTTTTATATAACACTTTGCAAAATGATTAATTAAATTATCTATATCTGAAAGGCCTCTTGCCATATTCATTAGTCCATTCCATTTATCTTTAGAATGATCAATAAAATCATCAGTTCTTGGTTGTACATACTTCATGATATGGTTTTTTAACAATTCCATTTGCTTGAGTTTTTGACCTCTTGCATTTAAAACTTCAAATATATTATAAATTTCCTCTTCTTCACCAGATATAATTTCTACAATATTGATTTCCAAGAGCTTATTTAAAAAAGTTACTGTATCATTAAAACTTTTATTTTCTATATATGAAATAAAATACATAAAAACTTGATAAAATCTATTACTTTTGGATAATTCGGTTTTAGAGTTGTAAGAAACATAATCTAATAAAGACTGAATGTCTTTTGCAGCGTCAGGATTATTAAGTTTTGTTATTTTTTCATTAGTAGATTTTAGTGTTGTTAAAAATGTCTCTTTAACATATTTAGCACGTTCGGACTCTTTCTCATCTTCTAATGAATTAAAATGTTTAACTATAGCTGCAAATATTATGTATATAGTAGTAATTCTTTGTTGACCATCAATAATCTCATAATATGTAACGCCAGGATCCTTAGAATTTTTTAATTCTTTGTTTACGTCATTTAAAACTATTGTTCCTAAAAAGTGAGACCATGAAGCCCTTGATCCTGTATCCATTGTAAAAGTTATATCTGTTAATAGTTCAGACCAATTTGTTTCTTTCCATACATACGACCGTTGATATCTTGGTACTATATATACCACAGATTTTTGGAAAAATTCTAAAATGCTTCTATTTTCAGTACTAAACCCCAATATAAATCACCTCTATTTCATTTTACTATATAATGCAATACTTTATACTTACAATTTGTATAAAGATTCCAAATATAATTTAGAGTACACTCTAATCATATAATAATTTAGAAACACTATATTAAAAGGTTAGTTTATTTGAAAGTAACTTTTAAAAGGCATACTATTAAATTAACTAAAACAAGGAGGTTTTATCAATGAAAGCAGCAGTTTGGTATGGTCAAAAGGATGTACGAGTTGAAGATCGAAAATCTAAAGAGTTACAAGATAATGAGGTTAAAGTTAAAGTGTCTTGGGCTGGCATTTGTGGTACAGATTTACATGAATACTTAGAAGGCCCTATATTTATTTCAACAGACAAACCTGACCCGTTCCTTGGCCAAAAAGCGCCCGTTACATTAGGCCACGAATTTGCAGGTGTAGTAGATGATATTGGTTCTAAGGTTACAAAATTTAATAAAGGCGATCGTGTTGTCATTAATCCTACAGTTTCAAATCGTGAAAAAGAAGAAAATATTGATCTTTATGATGGTTATTCATTT
>NZ_JAESKI010000024.1:0-4394 GCF_017892065.1 Staphylococcus sp. GDY8P120P
CTTCGAAATCTGTTGCATGTTCTTTGGTATCTTCAATCGCAATTCTAATTTGATTTTTCCATGATGCTTTTACATCTTCTGCTTTATCCATAATGTTTTGTTCTGCCTGTGTGTAGCGTATTTGTGCCTGAACGTCAGGAATCGACAAATTATGACTTTTACAGACTTCATCGTTTGCCTGTCTGATGTCTTTTAATGCCTGTTTGTTGTTATAAAATTTTTTACCTGTATCAAGGTCAATTGAATTAATCACAATATGGTTGTGTACATGTTCTGTATCTTCATGGGTATAAATCGCAACTTGATGATTCGGGGCAATTTTCTCGGCTAATTCTAAACCGAGTTGATTACACTGTTCTGGCGTCACTTCGCCCGGTTTAAACGACTGAATAACTACATGCCCTTGATTACCCCCTGTTTTGTCGTAAAGCTCTCTCGTGGCTTTAAAAGCCGATTTAGCGTAATCCACATCGCAATTCAAACCACTTTTTTCTACTGCTCGCTTTTCTGCGTAATTAATCGCTCGACTTGTTGATTTTGAGCTGCTTATTTTAGCCGTTGCCATATATCATCAAGCCTTTCTTTAAATGATTTAATGTGTTTGTCCAAAGCATGATAGTTAGGTGATTCATCTTTATGTTGATTGCAGTATTTAGCTAATTGATTCACGTTCGCACCTAACTTCCCTAAATCTTTAGCAATCGATTGTCGCGTCTCTTTATCCAATTTGGGCGCTACCAATCGACTTCCCTGTGCCTTTTTCTTAACGAAAGAAGCCACACTCATATTCAAAGTTTCGGCAGATGACCTTAACTTTTCATATTCGGATTCACTCACACGAAAGCTAATTTGTTTCGGCTCTTTGCGGTCGGGGTTTTGGTTTTTCCCGACAGCATTATCGCTCGACAAATGATCATTGTGTTCGTTCACAATCCCACCACCTTTACTACGTAAAATAATAAATAATTCTTAGTTAACATTATATCATAATATTAACTCCTCATCATTTATTTAGTGGTTTGGCAAGCACTGAAAAGTATAGCCACTTCGTGCCAATATTTTCTTGCTTGTTGGGGGAAACGCCCCCAATCCCCCTGTGATTTTTTCTGCGAAAAAATAGCAAATACAAGTGAGTATTTGCTAAACCATTACGCTCAAAAATGTGAGCGTATCAAATGAGTAATCACTAAATAAACTTTTATAGTTTATTATTAGTAATTACTCAAAAATACATTCCACCTATGTTATAGTATTTACTAAGTAATAACTCAATAAAATAAGACTATTTTATATGAGTAATCATTTAGTAAAAGGTGGAATAAAAATGCCAAGTCAAGACCAAAAAAAAGCCAAAACAATAAATATCAATTTAACCGAAGAAGAGTATGAAAAAGTAAGAGCTTTAGCTCAAATCAGAGATTTAAATCCAACAGCTTATACACGTTTAGCAGCACTAGGTAATCGAATAAAGCCAACCGTTATTGAAATGCCTAAAGAACAATTGACCATTGAAGATACTAACGAAGTTGAAACGTTGAAATCTGAAAATCAAGAATTAAAAGAGCAAAAAAAATATGATAATGAACGCATTGAAGTGTTAGATAGATTCATCAAGTATGTTAATGATAAGGGGTATATTGACTTTAAAGGCTATAAAGAGGATTTTGGTTTAATGCAAGCAATGGCAAATTATAGCGAAAGTAAAAATGTAAATGTGGAAAAAAATTGAAAGGAAATTAAAGATGAATAAAAAAAGCCCCACCGATCAGACGTGATGGTTGGGGCTTTTTTTATTCATCTTTGCTTTTGTTCATTTTCTCTAAAAACGCTCGGCGTTCTTCTTCTGTGTATTCTAAGGTTTCAGAATTACTTTGTTCATGTTGTTTATTTTTTAACCATTCTGGTGTCATCTCACGACTAGTATTATGCTTTGGTTTACCTACATTCGCCATATCAGGTTGTCGCTTGCTATGAATGCGTTTCTCAGGCTCGAAAGTAAATTCTACCCATTCAATTTTTCTACTTTTTTTTGCGCTAATCTTATTAATGTTAAGGTCTTTAAATATAGCCCCTAATTCTTTGATAATAGGGTTAAATACCCGTTTATTAATATCATTCATTTTATAAGATTTTGGAATATCTAAACGCTCTTTAAAATCTTCTATATCCATTTTTAAATAGCCAGTATGTTTATATTGCTTTAGATATCTAAACATATTTTTTGCATATGTTGATTTTAAATAAGTCATCTCTTGTAGTTCAAATTTAGTAAAATCTGACGTAATTGAATTTAATACATGCTTTAAATCATTATTAATACTAATACTTAGATATTCATCTTCTGCGTTTAATTCGTATGATGTAAATAATACAAACTTCTTGAACGATTTCCCGTTATGTTCTGTATATGTTAAGTTCAACATCTTATCGTATACATGTTCCAAATCTTTGATAAAACGTTCTTGTGAGCGTGAATAATAATTACTAAGATGTTTTAATTCGTCAAAAGGTATTTCTAATTTACGTGTGTCTTGCTCTTTAAGTTTGTTGCATAATGTAAAAAATAAGTCGACTTCTGTACTTGTGAATTTTCTTAAAGGTACTAAATTCATTTCATTTCGGTACACAACAGTCTCTCCAGTCATGTTATAATCACTCCTATACAGTATATATATCTTTTTAAAAGGGACTAATTAGAGGTTAGTCCCTTTTTTTATTTGTTAAAAACCATAATAAACCATAATAATACAATAATCAAGAATAGAAAGGGACGTTATAATATAAACGCCCACTGTCTGTTACAAAAAGTCCCTTTTGGTGTTACAAAAAGTCCCCTTTGGTGTTACAAAAAGTCCCTTTTGGTGTTACAAAAAGTCCCCTTTGCCATCTGAAACTCCTTCTCGCAGTAAGGCTAAAAGGGTGCCTAAAAAGGGTTTAAAAAGATTTTAAAAATATATTAAAAAGTTCCAGCCCAAAATGCACAAGTTCAAAACACTTAAAAACAATGTATAAATTCTAATCGAATTTATTTATATTTAAAAAACCTAAACCATTACTTTTTTGAAAAAAAGTAAAATCAAAAAACTTCTTGAACTCGCCGTTCAAACTGCAGGGAATTGGAGGTTGTCCAATTCCACTACAGTTAGTGTGGCGAGTAGTGAGAATGTATCAACTCCTTATACTCATTCACTTCGTTCATTCCGTTACCGTTGACACATACAAAAATAAGAGCCTAGAACCATGTTCTAAACCCTTAAATCATAATTAATAATCTTTAGATAATTTGTATTGCTTATAAGCTAAATAAACGATACAAACTTGAACGATTACTTGAGCTAAGTTTAATACAAGACTAATTCGTTTTTTTAATTTTTCACGGTTAGACATTTTTCCACTCCTTAACTTTATAAATACTATATACCCTTATTTTGAATTTTAAGGGGGTATTTAGAGCTTTTAGAAATCCTAGATACAAATACCTAGAATTTATTATCTAAAGCGTCTATGAACTTCGTACATGCCCACAGAATGAAGAATAATAATATAAACGGAATGAGATAGAATGAATAAGCTAAATATCTCCAAATAGATTCACCTTGAACAATTTGATCATGAATGGTCTCTGCATAACTATTAAGCATTAATATATCGCCTATTGGTCCAGTTATCAGTGATACTAGAGAGACAATTAAAACAACAAAAAATAAAGAAAATATGCCTTGATTCATTTTACTTAACGATTTGTTGTATTTACCTATCAATTTATCGTTATCTTGAAATTTACCTTCAAGTGTTTTTTTATATTCTTGTATTTCTGTTCTTGTCTGCTTATTACTTTCGATTACCCCATTCATAAGTGTTTTTGTATTGTTATCTATCTTTTTAAACTTATTGTCTAGGGCTTTTTGAAAGTCTTGTTCTTGATTATCGGTATTTATTTTATTTAAATATGCGTTAGCTACTGATTTATATCTCACATGCAAGTCATCGCTTGCTTGATTAAAGGTGGAGGTCGATTCCTCTATCTTTTTTATTAACTGATTGTGTTGTTCGACTCTCTTGTTCTCTTTGTCTTCTAAGTCTTTCATTCTCTGCATTAATGCGCTCATTTTCTCTTCGTTCTCGCTCGGATCTAAGTCGTCGTTCGTTTTCTTCTCTAAATTCGTCCCAATCTCCTTTTGTTGCTTTAAGATTTGGTCTAATTTCTCGTTGAGCTTGTTGCTTTCGTCTTTGTCTCTCAAGTCTAAAGCCATCGTCCAACTCCTCCTTGTCATAGTCATTACCAAGTTTACTGCCACGTACTTTTTTATCTTCTTCAAGATGTTTATAAGTTATGGTCTTATCCGTCACACGTGCGACTTCGACACCTTTTGGTTTAAGTAACTCGTTAAATT
>NZ_JAESKI010000025.1:0-3393 GCF_017892065.1 Staphylococcus sp. GDY8P120P
GCCATATGGCTACACAGGTAGGACTCGAACCTACGACCGATAGTTTAACAGACGATAGCTCTACCACTGAGCTAATGTGGAATAATGATATAGTGCCTGGCATCGTCCTACTCTTGCGCAACGTAAGTCCGACTACCATCGGCGCTAAGGAGCTTAACTTCTGTGTTCGGCATGGGAACAGGTGTGACCTCCTTGCTATAGTCACCAGACAAGTTGATGTATAAATCATTATACATTCAAAACTAGATAGTAAGTAAATTTTAGTTCTACAAACAAAACATTTAAATTTGATTAAGTCTTCGATCGATTAGTATTCGTCAGCTCCACATATCGCTATGCTTCCACCTCGAACCTATTAACCTCATCATCTTTGAGGGATCTTATAACCGAAGTTGGGAAATCTCATCTTGAGGGGGGCTTCATGCTTAGATGCTTTCAGCACTTATCCCGTCCATACATAGCTACCCAGCGATGCCGTTGGCACGACAACTGGTACACCAGAGGTATGTCCATCCCGGTCCTCTCGTACTAAGGACAGCTCCTCTCAAATTTCCTACGCCCACGACGGATAGGGACCGAACTGTCTCACGACGTTCTGAACCCAGCTCGCGTACCGCTTTAATGGGCGAACAGCCCAACCCTTGGGACCGACTACAGCCCCAGGATGCGATGAGCCGACATCGAGGTGCCAAACCTCCCCGTCGATGTGAACTCTTGGGGGAGATAAGCCTGTTATCCCCGGGGTAGCTTTTATCCGTTGAGCGATGGCCCTTCCATGCGGAACCACCGGATCACTAAGTCCGTCTTTCGACCCTGCTCGACTTGTAAGTCTCGCAGTCAAGCTTCCTTGTGCCTTTACACTCTATGAATGATTTCCAACCATTCTGAGGAAACCTTTGAGCGCCTCCGTTACTCTTTAGGAGGCGACCGCCCCAGTCAAACTGTCCATCTGACACTGTCTCCCACCATGATAAATGGTGCGGGTTAGAAATCCAATACAGCGAGGGTAGTATCCCACCAGCGCCTCCACGTAAGCTAGCGCTCACGTATCTAAGGCTCCTACCTATCCTGTACAAGCTGTACCGAATTTCAATATCAGACTACAGTAAAGCTCCACGGGGTCTTTCCGTCCTGTCGCGGGTAACCTGCATCTTCACAGGTACTATGATTTCACCGAGTCTCTCGTTGAGACAGTGCCCAAATCGTTACGCCTTTCGTGCGGGTCGGAACTTACCCGACAAGGAATTTCGCTACCTTAGGACCGTTATAGTTACGGCCGCCGTTTACTGGGGCTTCGATTCGTAGCTTCGCAGAAGCTAACCACTCCTCTTAACCTTCCAGCACCGGGCAGGCGTCAGCCCCTATACATCACCTTACGGTTTAGCAGAGACCTGTGTTTTTGATAAACAGTCGCTTGGGCCTATTCACTGCGGCTCTCCTGGGCGTTAACCCTAAAGAGCACCCCTTCTCCCGAAGTTACGGGGTCATTTTGCCGAGTTCCTTAACGAGAGTTCGCTCGCTCACCTTAGAATTCTCATCTTGACTACCTGTGTCGGTTTGCGGTACGGGCACCATAAATCTAGCTAGAGGCTTTTCTCGGCAGTGTGAAATCAACGACTCGAGGAAACAATTTCCTCTCCCCATCACAGCTTGACCTTAAGAGTGCCGGATTTGCCTAACACTCAGTCTTACTGCTTGGACGTACAATCCAATCGTACGCTTCGCCTATCCTACTGCGTCCCCCCATCGCTTAAAACGAATTATGGTGGTACAGGAATATCAACCTGTTATCCATCGCCTACGCCTATCGGCCTCAGCTTAGGACCCGACTAACCCAGAGCGGACGAGCCTTCCTCTGGAAACCTTAGTCAATCGGTGGACGGGATTCTCACCCGTCTTTCGCTACTCACACCGGCATTCTCACTTCTAAGCGCTCCACATGTCCTTGCGATCATGCTTCAACGCCCTTAGAACGCTCTCCTACCATTGTCCTACGGACAATCCACAGCTTCGGTAATATGTTTAGCCCCGGTACATTTTCGGCGCAGTGTCACTCGACTAGTGAGCTATTACGCACTCTTTAAATGATGGCTGCTTCTAAGCCAACATACTAGTTGTCTGGGCAACGCCACATCCTTTTCCACTTAACATATATTTTGGGACCTTAGCTGGTGGTCTGGGCTGTTTCCCTTTCGAACACGGACCTTATCACCCGCGTTCTGACTCCCAAGTTAAATTGATTGGCATTCGGAGTTTGTCTGAATTCGGTAACCCGAGAAGGGCCCCTCGTCCAAACAGTGCTCTACCTCCAATAATCATCACTTGAGGCTAGCCCTAAAGCTATTTCGGAGAGAACCAGCTATCTCCAGGTTCGATTGGAATTTCTCCGCTACCCTCAACTCATCCGCTCACTTTTCAACGTAAGTCGGTTCGGTCCTCCATTCAGTGTTACCTGAACTTCAACCTGGTCAAGGGTAGATCACCTGGTTTCGGGTCTACGACCAAATACTCAACGCCCTATTCAGACTCGCTTTCGCTACGGCTCCACATTCACTGCTTAACCTTGCATCAAATCGTAACTCGCCGGTTCATTCTACAAAAGGCACGCCATCACCCATTAACGGGCTCTGACTACTTGTAAGCACACGGTTTCAAGTTCTATTTCACTCCCCTTCCGGGGTACTTTTCACCTTTCCCTCACGGTACTGGTTCACTATCGGTCACTAGAGAGTATTTAGCCTTGGGAGATGGTCCTCCCGGATTCCGACGGAATTTCTCGTGTTCCGTCGTACTCAGGATCTACTCAAGAGAGAACAGATTTTCGACTACAGGATTATTACCTTCTTTGATTCATCTTTCCAGATGATTCGTCTAATCTATTCCTTTGTAACTCCGTATAGAGTGTCCTACAACCCCAACAAGCAAGCTCGTTGGTTTGGGCTATTCCCGTTTCGCTCGCCGCTACTCAGGGAATCGAACTTTCTTTCTCTTCCTGCGGGTACTAAGATGTTTCAGTTCTCCGCGTCTACCTTCGATACGCTATGTATTTACGCATCGATAATACGACATAACTCGTATTGGGTTCCCCCATTCGGAAATCTTTGGATCACAGCTTACTTACAGCTCCCCAAAGCATATCGTCGTTAGTAACGTCCTTCATCGGCTTCTAGTGCCAAGGCATTCACCGTGCGCCCTTAATAACTTAATCTATTTGCTTTCCAACTCGACAACCGTCGGTTGAAAACCCAAAATGTTATTAATCTGTGAGTGTTCTTTCGAACACTAGCGATTATTTCTTTTTGAATTCAAGCTTATTTAAAACTCTTATTCACTCGGTTTTGCTTGGTAAAATCATAAATTTTACTTACTTATCTAGTTTTCAATGTACAAATA
>NZ_JAESKI010000025.1:3447-5228 GCF_017892065.1 Staphylococcus sp. GDY8P120P
TGTTCATCTTCTAAAGAAGATGTTCCGAATATATCCTTAGAAAGGAGGTGATCCAGCCGCACCTTCCGATACGGCTACCTTGTTACGACTTCACCCCAATCATTTGTCCCACCTTCGACGGCTAGCTCCATAAATGGTTACTCCACCGGCTTCGGGTGTTACAGACTCTCGTGGTGTGACGGGCGGTGTGTACAAGACCCGGGAACGTATTCACCGTAGCATGCTGATCTACGATTACTAGCGATTCCAGCTTCATGTAGTCGAGTTGCAGACTACAATCCGAACTGAGAACAACTTTATGGGATTTGCATGACCTCGCGGTTTAGCTGCCCTTTGTATTGTCCATTGTAGCACGTGTGTAGCCCAAATCATAAGGGGCATGATGATTTGACGTCATCCCCACCTTCCTCCGGTTTGTCACCGGCAGTCAACTTAGAGTGCCCAACTTAATGCTGGCAACTAAGCTTAAGGGTTGCGCTCGTTGCGGGACTTAACCCAACATCTCACGACACGAGCTGACGACAACCATGCACCACCTGTCACTTTGTCCCCCGAAGGGGAAGACTCTATCTCTAGAGTTGTCAAAGGATGTCAAGATTTGGTAAGGTTCTTCGCGTTGCTTCGAATTAAACCACATGCTCCACCGCTTGTGCGGGTCCCCGTCAATTCCTTTGAGTTTCAACCTTGCGGTCGTACTCCCCAGGCGGAGTGCTTAATGCGTTAGCTGCAGCACTAAGGGGCGGAAACCCCCTAACACTTAGCACTCATCGTTTACGGCGTGGACTACCAGGGTATCTAATCCTGTTTGATCCCCACGCTTTCGCACATCAGCGTCAGTTACAGACCAGAAAGTCGCCTTCGCCACTGGTGTTCCTCCATATCTCTGCGCATTTCACCGCTACACATGGAATTCCACTTTCCTCTTCTGCACTCAAGTTTCCCAGTTTCCAATGACCCTCCACGGTTGAGCCGTGGGCTTTCACATCAGACTTAAGAAACCGCCTACGCGCGCTTTACGCCCAATAATTCCGGATAACGCTTGCCACCTACGTATTACCGCGGCTGCTGGCACGTAGTTAGCCGTGGCTTTCTGATTAGGTACCGTCAAGACGTGCACAGTTACTTACACATTTGTTCTTCCCTAATAACAGAGTTTTACGATCCGAAGACCTTCATCACTCACGCGGCGTTGCTCCGTCAGGCTTTCGCCCATTGCGGAAGATTCCCTACTGCTGCCTCCCGTAGGAGTCTGGACCGTGTCTCAGTTCCAGTGTGGCCGATCACCCTCTCAGGTCGGCTACGTATCGTTGCCTTGGTAAGCCATTACCCCACCAACTAGCTAATACGGCGCGGGTCCATCTATAAGTGATAGTAAAACCATCTTTCACTTTAGAACCATGCGGTTCTAAATATTATCCGGCATTAGCCCCGGTTTCCCGGAGTTATTCCAGTCTTATAGGTAGGTTACCCACGTGTTACTCACCCGTCCGCCGCTAACGTCAAAGGAGCAAGCTCCTTATCTGTTCGCTCGACTTGCATGTATTAGGCACGCCGCCAGCGTTCATCCTGAGCCAGGATCAAACTCTCCATAAAAAATTATGATGTTTGATTAGCTCATAAAATACTAATTTGTGTTATCAATAACACGTTGTTTTTGTATCAACATTTAATGTTGAATTCGGCATTCACGTTGACATATTGCAATTCAGTTTTCAATGTTCATTTATACATAGTTGCTTTAATAGCTTACCATCTTTGTTTACGTCTTGTCAACAAAGAAT
>NZ_JAESKI010000026.1:0-78205 GCF_017892065.1 Staphylococcus sp. GDY8P120P
AAATTACATTGATAACTATAAGAAAATTAGAAGTCAACAAAAACTTGTCTAATTATCCCCTTTAGAATTCAGGAAATTAGTAGCCTAGAAAATAGTGTTTTTTTTTAGTTCCCATTTTTAGGGTTCAGTGCCACGTGTGTGCGGGTTTCTTTTTGTTAAATTTAATAGGTAAATTTTTAAAAAGTAAAAAGAATCCTAGCACACTTAATAATATTGCAAAAATTATATAAAAAGCATTAGAAAAATAGTGTTGTAATAACCAGCTCCCTATAAACGTGCCAGGTATGGCACTCACACCAATTGTGATGCCTTGATTAAAAGCAATCTTTTTTTGTTTAGTATAACCAATAGCACCGATAATAGCGTTAATCATAACAATTACAAGTCCTGAACCAGCAGCTATACGAGGTTCTAAACCAAATAATATCAATAAGAACGGTACAAAGATAAATCCCCCACCAGCTCCAATAATAGTGCCATAAGCGCCAGCAAAGATACTGATCAACAGTAATACCAAAATTACACTTAAAGTCATTTTGTCATCCCTATCATTTTTTCTTAATCTTCTCATGTAGGTTTGACAAAACTCAAATAAGGATTAGTTATAGCCTATTACTAGAAGGAATGCTATATAGTATCAAACTCGTGTTAGAATTTATATAAGGTTAAAGAGGAGGGGAGAAAGTGAATCTTGAAAGTATAAAGATATTTTGTGATGTTGCTGAAACAAAAAGTTTTACTCAAGCTGCACAAAACTATTTTATTTCTCAACCAGCTGTAACGAAACAAATGAAGCAGTTAGAAAATTATTATAACGTGACATTATTTGATCGTAATGAGCGAAAACTAAAACTAACTAAAGCAGGAGAAACATTTTACCCGTTTGCGAAAGAATTAATTAGAATAAATGAAATTGCATTTCAAGCAATACAGAATGAACTCAATGAGCAAAATCATAGGCTGGTTATTGGAGCCAGCTTTACTATAGGAGAATATTTATTACCTCAAGTTATCAGTGAGTTTAAAAAGCAAAATACGAATGTACAAATTGAATTATCCATTGGTAATACACCATCAGTTCTTGAAAAATTAAACTTAAATGAAGTAGATGTTGCATTAGTCGAAGGTGTTTTCCAAATAGAAAAATATGATGTATATAAATTTGCAGAAGACAATTTAATCGCAATATGCTCAAGTCAAAATAAATTATTGAAACAAGATTCAGTAGAATTAAGCGATTTACTTAAAGAACAATTTATAGTTAGGGAAAAAATGTCTGGGATGAGGAAAATTATAAAGAATGAGTTAGAAAGACACAATATGACCTATGCTCAATCATTTATGGAATTAGGCAGCATACAAACAATTAAAAGTGCGGTAGAAGCAAATTTAGGGATTAGTTTTCTACCGAAAATTGCAGTAGAACGTGAATTAGCATTAGGTGTTCTAGGAAATATTAATGTGACTAACTTAAACTTAAGTAGAGATTTTTGGATTGTACAAAAAGATACAGAATTTAGGAAACAAATTGTAAGACAATTTAATGACTTTATTAAGGGAAAAAATTTTAATTGAAATTGTAAGCGTTAACAACTAGGTGGTGCAAATATGAATTATCAAAAAGTGGCCAAAGATGTTTTAAAACATGTTGGCGGTAAAGAAAATATTAAACATGTAACACATTGTGCTACAAGGCTAAGGTTTACATTGTATGAACAAAGCAAGGTAGACAATGAATCGATTAAACAAATGAAAGAAGTTATTGATGCTGTAGATAAGGGAGGGCAATATCAAGTAGTTATCGGTAACGAGGTAGAAGATGTTTATAAGAATTTAATGAAAGAAGGTAACTTGGAAGACAATCATAACAATGACAGGGAAGACGAAGTAGATAATAGAAATATATTTATTAAATTGTTAGACGTGATTGCTAGCATATTTACACCTATTATCCCTGTATTAGCTGGTTCAGGTATGATCAAAGCATTAATTGCGATTATTGACACCTTTAAGTTAACCAATTCAGATACAGCTGTGCATAGAATATTAACCATACTAGGCGATGCTGGATTTTATTTCTTACCGGTTATTTTAGCTGTTTCTGCAGCGAAAAAATTTAATGTTAATCAATATATTGCCATTGTTATCGGAGGTGTATTGCTGCATCCAGCATTTATTCAAATAGTGAAAGAAGGAAAATCTTCAGGAGAGGGTGTTTCCTTTTTAGGGATGCCTGTGGGTTTAGTTGATTATGCTTCAACAGTTATTCCAATCATACTTGCTATTTGGTTTATGAGTTTTGTAGAAAAACAACTTAATAAGTTTATACCTAAAGCCATTAAGATTGTATTAGTGCCTATGTTTACGATTCTTATTGTAGCCGTCGTAACACTGATTGTCTTAGGACCGATTGGGAACTATTTAGGAATTGATTTAAGTTACGTTTTTGCAACGTTGAATGTTCATGTAGGTTGGTTAGTTCCTACATTAGTTGGATTATTTATGCCACTACTTGTTATGACTGGTATGCATTATGCTCTAATTTCATTAGGAATTAACGAACTTGCTTCTAAAAACTTTGACCCAATCGCTGGCCCTGGTATGTTTGTATCCAATTTAGCACAGGCAGGAGCTGCTTTTGCAATTGTTTTTAGAACTAAAAATAAAGAATTAAAAACATTAGCTAGTTCAACAAGTTTCACTGCGATTTTCGGTATTACTGAACCAGTACTCTATGGTGTCAATTTAAGATATAAACGACCACTGGTTGCTGCTATGATTGGTGGCGGTGTAGGTGGTTTGTATTATGGTATCACAGGAGTAGGAAGATTTGCGCAGATACCACCAGGCATTTTATCGATACCAGGTTATATTGGACCAGATGGTTTTGGCGTTTTAATTCATGCCATTATCGGTATTATCATTGCCTTCGTCGTTGCATTTTTAATTTCATTAACCCTTGGTATTAATGAAGAAACTTTAGACGTAGAAGAACAGCACAACGCTTCAGATAATAACCAAATTGCTGATAAAGATACATTTACAGGAGCTCACGTAAATGCACCTATAACTGGGGAGGTTATTCCACTCAATGAAGTCAATGACCCTACGTTTGCTGCTGAACTGTTAGGCAAAGGCGTAGCGATTAAGCCGACAGAAGGTAAGGTTTATGCGCCAGTTGACGGCACGATTACAGCACTGTTAGATAGTCATCATGCGATAGGTATTACGAGTGATGAGGGTGTAGAAATTTTAATACATGTGGGACTAGATACTGTCGAATTAAATGGCCAATTTTATTTTCCACAAGTTGAAAACGGTCAAGAAATTAAGCAAGGACAGCTATTATTGGAATTTGATTCTAAACAAATCAATGATGCTGGTTACGAAACGACAACGCCAGTTATTATCACGAATACTGCTGAATTTGATGATGTGGAAACCATAGTAAATCAAACTATGACACATGGCGAAAAAATAATAAATATTAGCTGAAATAGATATAAAAATAATAGAAAGAAGGTATATTATGAGTTTTCCTAAATCATTTATGTGGGGCGGGGCGACTGCTGCAAATCAATGCGAAGGCGCATATAATCAAGATGGTAAAGGGTTGAGCACTGCTGACGTCATGACGTCATCGAAATATGGACAGCCAAGAGAAGTAACTCAAACTATTGATGAGACAAAACATTACCCTAGTCATCATGGTGTAAATCACTATGAACGTTATGAAGAAGATATTAAACTCTTTGCTGAAATGGGTTTTGAATGTTATCGCATGTCTATTGCGTGGTCTAGAATTTTTCCAAACGGCGACGATGCTGAACCGAATGAGGCAGGGTTGCAATTTTATGATAATATATTTGATTTATGCTTGAAGTACAATATAGAACCAATTGTCACGTTGTCCCATTTTGAAACGCCATTAGGTTTACAAAAATATGGTTCATGGTTGAGCCGTGAGGTTGTAGATTATTTTATGAATTACTGTGAAACAGTGTTCAAACGTTATCAGGGAAAAGTGAAATATTGGATTACCTTTAATGAAATTAATGTGATGTCAACGAAACCTTGGATGGCTGGTGGCATTCAAGAAGATACTGAACAAGCTAGGATGACTGCTGCGTATCACCAGTTTCTGGCAAGTGCCAAGGCAGTCCAACTTGCTCACGATATGAGCGGAGTATATCAAGTTGGTATGATGTATAACGGACATATTGCATATCCAGCGAGTCCCGATCCTGCTGACGTCATTCGTACAACCCAATTTATGCATCAGATGCTTTTTTACGCTGATGTTCAATGCCGTGGCTACTATCCAAATTATAAAATAAAAGAGTTTGAAAGAAACCATATTACGCTGCCAATTGAAGATGGAGACTTAGACGAACTTCGTGCTGGTACTGTTGATTTTATTTCATTTAGTTATTATTTAAGTCACATTGTAGGAGAAGATACACCTTTAAAATTTGTTGGGTTAAACGGTGTGAAAACAGGTTATAAAAATCCGACTTTAGATACAAGCGATTGGGGATGGTCTATCGATCCTTCAGGTTTAAGATATATTTTAAATTTATTGTATGATCGTTACCAATTGCCGTTAATGATTGTAGAGAATGGTTTAGGTGCAGTAGATAAAGTTGAACAAGACGGTAGTGTACGTGATATGTATCGTATAGAATACTTAAAAAAACATCTTCTAGAACTGGAAAAAGCAATTGAGATAGACGGAGTACCTGTCATGGCATATGCGATGTGGGGTCCTTTCGATATTATTTCTGCAAGCACCGGTGAAATGAAAAAACGGTATGGCTTTATATATGTAGACGTCGATGATGATGGCAACGGCACTTATAATAGATATAAAAAAGATTCATTTTATTGGTATCAAAAAGTAATTGAGACAAATGGAGCTTCATTAAAGTTTGAATAACATGAAATCATAGAGGTGGAAAAATGGGAAGACAATATATAGTATTCACAAGTGAATACGGAAGTGGCGCGCGTTTAATTGCTAGACAGTTAGCAGAAACATTAGACATTCCATTTTATGGCGAGGTAGATTTATTAAATGAAACTGCTAAATACCTTGAAATTGACACACAGGTTCTACATAACTTTGATCAATATGGTGAAGTAGCGGAAATAGATATAGAAAAAATCATTGATGGCTATCAGACGGTCATTTTAAATATCGTGCATAAAGGGCCATGTATACTAATGGAAAGAGGCGCAGATTATATATTAAAAGATGCAGTTTCATTCTTAAATGTATATGTTTACGCACCTGATATTGCTAAGAAAATTGAACGAGCAGTTAAAATTGCAGGCCAAAGTGAAGAAAACGCAAAAGCATTTATTCAACAACAAGAGCAATCACGTGCAGCGTTTTATCAACAATATACAGATATCACAAGAGCTGAATTAAGTGAATATGACTTATGTCTGAATTCAGATACTTTGACTGGTAATGCGCTAGATATGTCAATTTGTGTCGATATGATAAAGAGTGCTTTACAGTAACTTTAAAATTTACCGTTTATGATACTTAATTCTTCAATAGGTATAACCCAAAATATATGATTGGTTAGAATAATTGTTTCCAGCGTATTATATGGAAAAGAAAATTGAATTGAGGCATCATCAGTAATCACTCGCTAAATGCAAGATGCTGATGATGCCTTATCTTTAACATAGTTATCATTTACGAATTGATTATATTTTAGAATACACGATTTTGCTCGATTTCTACAAAAACTATGATATATCGTTTAGATTGTTTATGACTGAAATCATATCATCTTGAATCACTAAATCTGCATCGTTATCGTAAGGTGTAGGGTCTCTATTAATAATGATTAAGTTTTTGCCATCAAAATTTGAAATAAGACCAGCGGCAGGCTGAACGACAAGCGAAGAACCTAAGACTACTAAAGTGTCTGCCGCTTTAATCTTGTGTAGCGCATCAAAGATAGTGTCTTGATTTAGCGTTTCTCCGTAAAGCACGATGTCGGGTCTAATGATACTGCCACACATTTCACATTGATGTAATTGTTTATCAATGACATAGGGTTTTGTATATTTTTGATCGCATTGCAGACAATAAAATCGATTTAATGTGCCATGTAGTTCATCTGTTTGGGTACTGCCAGCATCCGAATGTAAGCCATCAATATTCTGTGTAATAACACCTAGTGATTGATGATCTCTTTCAAGTTGAGCAATCCATTGATGTACGACATTCGGTTCTTTATCGGCAAATAGTAAATACTGATGACAAAAACGAATAAAACCTTCTGGCTCATTTTTAAAATAATCTTCACTTAATAGGTACTCTGGGGAGTAACCATTTTTTGAAATTTCATCATATAAACCGCCAATAGAACGAAAGTCAGGGATGCCACTTGCCACAGATATACCTGCACCTGTGAAAAACGTGATTTTATCAGCATTATCTATAATACCCCTTAATTGTTCAATTTTCTGATTCATGTCTATCACTCCATTAGAATAGTAACGTCTGACCGAATTTTGCAAATCCTTTGATTACACTTACGTCAATTTTTGAAAATATAAATATATCTTAGTTTTTATATTGTAGTATTTGTACCAGGCCCCACAGGTATACCTAATAGATACCAAATGATAAATAAAATTGTCCATAAAACTAAAATAACAATTGAATACGGTAGCATAACGGATACCACAGTACCAATGCCGTTATGTTTATTGTATTTTTCAGCTACAGAAACGATATAAGGGAAAAACGGCATTAATGGTGAAATGATATTCGTAGCCGAATCACCAATACGATAGGCGACTTGAGTTACTTCTGGAGTAACACCTAACTGCATAAACATTGGTATAAAAATCGGTGCCATTAAAGCCCATTTTGCAGAATCAGCAGCCATCAGTATATTGATCATTGTGGTCATCAATATTAATATAATTAACGCTGTTAACCCATTAACATGCAAGGATTTTAATAATTCAGCGCCATTTACAGATAGCACTGTGCCAATATTTGTATATTCAAATAAAGCTACAAATTGAGCAGCAAAAAAGATTAAGACAATAAACTCAGACATAGTTGTTAACGAATCACTCATTAATCTAACAGCATCTTTATCGTTTTTAATCTTGTGATCAATGATGCCATAAACAATACCTGGTATTAAAAAGATCAGCATCATAGAAAATATAATACTATGTATAAACGGAGAGTCTATAAAATTCCCGTTGTCACCTCTTAAAATACCGTTGGATGGCACAACCATCAACCCTATTATAACAAGCACAATTGCTAATGAGATATTTGCCCATTTGAAAGCTTTGTTATTAATTTCATTAAACGTTGTATGTTTAGGTGAATCGTATTTCCCTAAACTAGGTTCGACTATTTTATCAGTAATGAATGTACCAATGATAACGATTAAAAAAGTAGATACAAACATAAAAAACCAATTGTCCGTAGCATTGACAATATAATTTGGATTTATAATTTGTGCTGCTTCTGTTGTCATACCACTTAAAATGGGGTCATTAGTACCTAAAAATAGGTTAGCAGAATACCCACCAGCAACTCCACTAAAAGCAGCTGCCAAACCAGCGATAGGGTGTCTATTAAATGATAAGAAGACCATGGCCCCGAGTGGTACTAAAACAACATATCCTACTGAAGCGGCTATATTTGATAATATACCTAGTAATACAATCGTAGGCGTAATGAGCGATTTTGGGGCATTAGCTACAGATTTTTGGATAAATGCACCAAGGTAACCGGTTTTTTCTGCTACGCCAACACCTAACATGGCAACTAGCACGGGGCCAAGCGCAACAAACGAGGTGAAATTCTCAACGACATTCGTAAATACATGAGAAATACCAGAGGAAGTAAGTAGACTAATAACATGAATGGTTTGGCTTTCTACTTTATTGTTGTCTGGATTGATACCTTTAAAATCAACCGTTATATCTAAGGTGTATAAAATATGTGACAAAATAAATAAGATAACAGTAAAAATTAAAAATATAGTTACAGGATGAGGGAGTTTGTTACCTAAGTATTCAATTTTACTTAAATAATGAGTAACTTTATTATTTTTCATAAAACCACTTCTTTCCCGATAGTTATACTAATGATTTTAAACCAAAAGCTAAGAATTTCAATCACTTTTGTTAGTACAATTTAGGTTAAACCGATCTTATTAAAATATTTAATCACCTAAATGAATCGGTCCGCCTGGCCCTACAGGTCTACCGAGTGAATACCAAATGATCATAAAGATAGTCCAAATGAGCCCGCCAATAATACTATATGGTAATAAATTTGCGATTAAGGTACCGAGTGCAATTTTCTTATTATATTTACGTGCGACAGTTAATAAGAAGGGAAGGTACGGAATCATAGGCGTAATCGGATTGGTGATCGAATCACCAATTCTATAAACCATTTGGGTAAATGCAGGATGAAAACCTAAAGTTGCAAACATTGGGATGAATATCGGCGCCAAGATGCCCCATTTGGCGGAAGCACTACCCATAAAAATATTGATTGTTGCTGTAAGTAGAATTAATCCAATAATTAAGGTGACACCGCTTTGGTGTTGTAGTAATTTAGCGCCATTAATCGCAATAACTTGACCGATATGACTCCAATCAAAGAAAGCCAATAATTGTGCGGCAAAGAAAATAACAATAATGAAACTACTCATATCAGACATACTTTGTGTCAGTATTTTACCTAATGATTTACTATTTTGTATTTTTCCGCTTTTAATTCCATAAATAATACCAGGAATAGCAAAAGTAATTAAGAGTATCACACCAAAGCCGTTCATTAAAGGTGAGTCTACGAGCAATTGTCCAGTTTCATTATTTCTTAAAAAGCTATGTTTAGGTATGGCTATAACAACGATACATACCAACCATAACACTAACATCCAGTTCGACCATAACAGTGCTTTACCCTCTTGCTTAGTAAATGTTTTCTTATCTACGCTAACGTCTGTATCTTTATCTATACTTAAATTTTGAAAACGGGGTATGGTCACTTTTTTCGCTAAGATATAGATAATTGGGACTAATAAAAAAGTCGATATAGACATAAAGAACCAATTCATTGCTATATTAATTGATATATCGCCCTCAAATAATTTTAGTGCAGATTGTGTAAATGAAAATGATAACGCATCGTCTAGGCCTATGATTAAATTTGCCCCATAACCTACTTCAACTGCAGCATAACTCATAATTAATCCAGAAATTGGATGATAGCCTAGTTTAATAAAAATCATTGCCGTAAGCATTGGCATAATCATAGGCGCAGCGCCACCTGCAGCGTTGCCTAAAATAGATATTAAAATTAAAAATGGTAATACAAGTTTATGTGGTGTCTTATCGACAACACTATGTAATAAATGTTCAAAATACCCAGTCTTTTCAGCAAGTCCCATACCAATCATAACAACTAAGACCATACCTAAGGCTGGAAAGGTTACGAAGTTGTTTATGGTTTCTGTTAATATTTTCGTTAGACCTTCCCAATTTAGCAAATTGACCACATGAATTGTTTTATTATTTGTTGGTTGTGTGGCTTGGACATTAAATAAAGATAAAACCCAAGATAAACCAAGCACAATGAGACATAACAAGAAGAAAAGCATACTAGGGTCAGGTAATTTATTACCTGCACGCTCAACTCTAGTTAGAATATTAATAGATATTCGTTTCATCATATCATTTTGAACCTCCCATAAAAATTAAATTAAGATATTATTATAACAGATAAAATTCAGAATTATTTGATTTTTTAAACGTTAAATACATCATATATTAAAGTTAAAAACTATTGTTTATGAAACAATGACATCTCTAGCGTTAATTATTGTTCGTTAAGTAAAAAACGAGTCAGAAAGCTAAGCACAATAATAAATGTTTTATATGGGATATAAAGACAAATTCAAAATAAATACATTTTAAATAATGATTTTTATAAAGTGATTCAGCAGTTAGATTAAATAGTATTATTAAAAAATATATTAAGTTATGAAAGCCTACTTAATACAGTCCTCAAAAATATATAATATTGCACAAAAAAATTTTGAAAATAATATCTACACATTATTTCTTATAATAAGTTATGATGAAATGTAGATTTATTAAAGTGAGTATCAAATGTTAATTATTTTGATAATCAGAAATAAGCAAAAGTTCATCTATTAAGATGAACTTTTTGTTTTAAAATTACGTACTTTTATTGAAAGGTAATATATTCATTAAATTGCGTATTGCAGATGGTTTTATAATAAGGAGGGGAAGGCATGCAAGATGAAAATGATCTATATAAAATGATCGTAGAAAAAAGAGATAGTAAGTGTCTAGAAATTCTATACGATCGTTACGAGTCAGTATTATTTAATTTGGCTTACAAAATTACACAAGATAAGCAATCTAGTGAAGAAATTTTACAAGATATTTTCATGAAAATTTGGCATCAAAAAGCAATTTTCAAACCAGAAAGGGGCAAGTTATCAACTTGGCTTATTACGTTATGTCGTAATGGAGCGATTGATATTGTTAGAAAAAGAAAGGTCGTAGAAAGCCAATTTGATGAAACATTTCAAGGTATCCAAACGAGTAGTTTACCTGAATATGATTTATTAGATAAGGAATGTTCTGAGGAAATACAAAAAGATGCTTTCATATTTGAACAAAGATCAACAGAAGATTATATCCTTATTTTATTACAAGGGGTTGAGCCAACAAGAAATTGCAGATAAATTAAAAATGCCTTTAGGTACTGTGAAAAGTAGACTGAGATTATCAATAAAACATTTAAATAACTATATTAAAAAGTTTTTGAGAAGGGAGAGTGAAGAAAATGAAAGATAACAAAGTTGATAAAATATATGAATATTTCAATGATAAGTTAAGTGAAAGTGAAAAAGTGCAAGTTGAACAAGAATTGAATATGTCATCTGAAAGTAAAGAAACTTTAGATAGTATTAATATTCTTCATCAAACTCTTCCTTACAGTAATAAAGAAGTTGACCCTCCGACGGGTATGAAACAAAGAATCTTAGAGTCAGTTTTAAACGAAGAAAATGGTGCCGATATAAATTCAGAAGTTGAAAAACAACAGGATAAAGAGGATGATAACCATTTAACTGCTGCACAATCATATAAAAGTGGTATGGGCGATTCAAGCGAAACACATCAATATAAAAAGCCAACGACATCACCTAAACAAAACGATGATAAAAAACCTAAAATACCTTTATTCCGACGGATTTCTGTAGGCATTATGGCGGCGTTATTATTATTATCTTTGATAGGAAATGGTGTTCAATACTTTAAACTAAAGGAATCGCAAAACCAATCTACTCCAATGATTAATACGAATGACGCTCAATCCATCAATTTGAAATCTATGGATGAAGATAAGACACAAGGTCAAGCTTACGTATCCAGTAATAAAACACATAGTAAATTAATGGTTGAAGCCAACGACATTGAAGCTACAAAAGGTAATGAAGTCTATCAAGTTTGGGTAATCAAAGATAATAAACCTTATCCTGCAGGCACATTTGCAACGAAGAATGATAAAGGTATGGTTGTATTTGATTTAAGTGATATGGATGTAGATGAGAATGACACGATTGCACTTACGTTAGAACCTTCACCAAATAATAATGAGCCTAAGGGACAAATGATTATGGCGAGTAATAAAATTTAATAAAATAAAATTTTAAAAATTTCTCAAAGGATCACAAATTGATGTGATCCTTTTCGTGTTTTTCTACGTATATTTTGTAATTACTTTTTTTATAAAAATACTAAACGTTTTAATTAATTTAGCAAATTATTAAATAAGGTGGGGGAGAACAATGAAAATAACTATTAAAGAAGTTTTATTAAGTATTGGAAAAAACGCATCAAAAACTTCTGAAAGTGTAAAGTTAGATACCAACAAAGTTTGTAAAAAGATCACTTCAATGTATCAAGATATAGACCCAGAAACTATTTTTATATTAAAAGACTCAAAGAATGCAACTTATTATATGCAACAAGCTTACGAAATGAAGCCTCTATTTATAATTACAGATGCACACCCGTCTAAACTTAAACATTTTGAATTGAATATACCTATCGTTTATGTCGATGATTTCCCTAAAGTTGCTAATAACTTGGTAAAATTATTTTATAATCCAGCTATAAAAGGGATGAAATTTATTGCTGTCACAGGGACTAATGGTAAGACTACGACGAGCCACATGATTGGTAATTTATTAACACAACTTGGCGAAAAAGTTGCTATTATCGGAACAATGGGCGTATATGATTGTTATTATCATAAACTTAATTTCAATCATACAACGCAGACCACACCGATGTATTTTGAAATGGCTGAGATCATAAATTATTTTTATAATAAAAACTATGATTATATTGTTTACGAAGCTACATCTATAGCATTAGACCAAAGACGGACAGATTTTATTCAAAATGATTTAGCAGTTTTTACGAATTTTAGCCCTGAACATTTAGAATATCATGGTAGTATAAGCAATTATTTAAATGCCAAATTAAGATTAGATGACTTGAGCTTATCCAATTTAGTTAATTTAGATACAAAATCATATCACAGTATTGTAAAAGACCAGTTCCATTTTTCAAGTCATCCATCGGCCTATTATCATATGGAGAATGATTTAATTAATATCGTTATTAATCAAAAACAATATACAGTTAAACCACGTTTTCAAGGGGGACATAACTACATTAATTTGGCTGCAAGTATATTTGCTTTGCATAAATTGAATTTCGATATTCAAAAGATAGTTGAAGCTGCAATGGTAATTGAATCGCCGTTACATCGCTTTCAAATTATTAAAATAAATAATTATGTGATTATTTTAGATTTTGCGCATACTTCTTTAGCAATCAAAGAATCGATTAACAATGCTTTGAAATATAGTGAAAGTATAGAAAGAAATTTGAATGTTATGGTTACAGGTATTGGGCTTAGAGGGCTCGATAAAGTAGAAAGAACGATATCAAATGTGCCTGATGGTATTAATAAATTAATGCTTGCTGCTGAACAAGTAGGGTATGTAGAGCCTAAAACAATTATTAATATGATGGTTAAACATTTACCTTCAAGTTATAAGGTGAATGATGTTTTAAAAGGTGTTTCTCGAAAAGAAGGGATAAAAGAACTTTTATACGCAACAGATAAGGAAAAAGAAATTATTTTACTTACAGGCATTAATGAGCCGCAAAATTATAAAGGTAAAAAATATGAGCATGATGATGAGCAGTATATTAAAACATTATTATAGAGGTAAGGTATAAATGGTTTATTTTTAAAAAGGAGTATTATGTTTAAAAGAGGCTGAGGCAAACGATGTTTCAGCCTTTAACATTGTATTGGCAGATGGTGGCTAAAATGGAAATGTAAAGTCCTCAACAGTCTTAGCATTCGTATGCTTTATTCCTAGTGGGAGAACGAAGCCATTTTATAAAAATACGATTTCTGTTCCGCTTCCTTTTATGCTTGCTTAATGTGATGTTATGAAAACGGTATACTTTTTAAAATATAATTAAAAAGCACCCTAAAAGTGGATTTATTAAATCCAACTTTTAGGGTGCATATTAACTAAGATTCGTTAAATTAGCTAATCATCACTTTCATCAGATAGCCTTGGTCGTCAAAGAAAGCTTTGTACATACCATTGTTTGTTTCATAAGCCATATATGAACCATTATCTGTTTTGCCCTCATCAGTCATGTGGTTAGACATATGTGCTTTTTTGAACATGTCTTTACTTACTGTATTCGGTTTTGTATCAAAAGTAATGTGAACGACTTGGCCGTCTTTATTCATATCTACCATTGTACTATCAACTTTTTTACTAGAATCAACCGTTTTATCAGATGCGGCTGTATTAACTTTATAACCATCAATCATCACGTTGTCGTATTTTAGTGCTCTTACAAAGTTATAGTCTTGAGTAAATTGGCCATCATAAGTTGTATAGCCATTATAGTTGTAATAAGGCATCATAGTTTCTTGAGCCATATGATCCATGCCCATGTCGTTTTGATTCATGTTACCTTTCATGTCATGGTTCGTGCCCATGTCGTTTTGATTCATGTTACCGTTCATGTCATGGTTCATGTTCATGTCGTTTTGATTCATATCGGCCTGCATATCTTGGTTCATGTTCATACCTTCGTTCGCTTGCGCTGTACTACTTGCACCTAACAATAAACCTGTAGCTATTGCTGATGATGAAAATAATAATAATTTATTATTCATAAACTTTCGCCCCTTTTTATATTTAATGATCAATTTCGAATCGCCTGAAAACAAGTAACAAATTAACGTATCATCACATTCACTTTGTACGTAAGGCCCCCTTTTTATGCTATTCACTAATATATACGTATGTTTAACGTGATAAGTTCACTTTTTTATAAAAAAATTTCGTGAAATTAAAACATGCTTTTAGTGTGAGCTTCTTTGAATTAAAGTCATGAATCATAACGCTATCAATACTATTTTAATAACTCATTACTAAAAAATTGGTAATCACGAAGCCTGCTTCACCCTGTAATCCATTTTTATTTAATGAAAAAGCAATGGTAACACAAGGATGAATATGTACACTTAATACAAAAAAGAGCGTAGCTTGATTAGAGAAACAATTATATTAATAGGAGATTTTTATAGCATAACCAAATGTATTAACAAAATAAGCAGACATATCTAAGTGTGAATATACATTAATAATTTAATTTGACACACGAAACAATATTTTGTAGATTATAAATAATACGAAATATTGTTTTAAAGAGGTGATGGTTATTAGAAATACTTTAATATTATTGGAATCATCGTTAACGAATTTGAATCCATCGGAATATAGGGTGGCGCAATATGTTATAGATCACCCGCATGAAACAATCAATAGTTCAATACAACATCTAGCAAACCTAACAAACGTCAGTGAAGCGACGATTGTTAGGTTATCTAAAAAAATTAAATGTAAGGGTTTTCAAGATTTGAAAATGAAAATTGCAATGGAACTTAATAACGCCAACGAAAGAGGCCCTGATTATGATGAATTAAACATGAACTATTCAAAAGAAAGTGTGATTAATAGCATTTCTCAAAGTAACATTAAATCTATAAAAAATACTGCTCAAATTTTATCACCTGAGGAACTAGAGCAAGCAATATTAATATTAAATAAAGCTAGGAAAATTTGTGTTTTTGGTATTGGAGCTTCATCTATTATCGCAGAAGATTTGAAACAGAAGTTAACACGTATTGATAAATGGTGCGAGGTTGGTAAGAGCTACGATGAACAAGCGACATTGAGTGCTAATTTAACGAATGAAGATGTTGTCATTGCCATTTCGAACACGGGGCAAACAGAAGATATGATACAGTCTCTGTCATTAGCTCGTGACAAAGGCTCGCAAATTATTTCTATAACTAAATATAGTAAGAATTACATAGCTGATTTAGCAAATATTAATTTGTTTTTTAGTTCTGTAGAAAAGCCAGTGAGGAGTGCAGCTATGAGTTCACGCATCGCAATGTTAAATGTTATAGATATTTTATTTATATCATTAGCTAGTAGAAATTATGAAAGGTATACGAAGTTGTTAGAGAACACACGACAAGCAGTTAAAGTTAAAAAAAGAAAATATTAGAGGAGTGTATTGATATGAAAGTATTAATGGTTTGTTCAGGTGGTATGTCTAGTTCTATGATTGTTGACGCTGTAAAGAAAGAAGCAGAAAAAGAAAATTTTAATTTAGAAATTAAAGCAGTTGGAACGGAAACATTTGAAAATCAAATAATTGACTATGATTTAGGTTTAGTAGCGCCTCAAGTGAGACATCGATTAGATAAATTCAAAGAGGTGGGAGAAGCGGCAAATAAACCTGTAGATGTTATAGATCCAATGGGATATACGCCAATAGGGGCGCCTAAGATTTTAAAGCAAATACAAACGTATGCATAAGCGCTAAGCTAAATAAGTGAACAAAGGGTGTATGTTATGCAGAAATTTTTGAAATGGATTGAAAAAGTATTGATGCCACCCATGGCTAAAGCATCCGAACAGAGACATTTGACCTCTATTCGCGATGGTATTATTGCAACACTACCTTTAATTATTGTTGGTTCATTTTTTACTTTATTTGCATCGCCACCGATACCTGCTTTGGAAAAATTAGTAGAACCACATGCTGAAAAAATAATGATAGCCAATAGGATGACGTTAGGATTAATGGCAGTTTATGCTGCGTTTTCAATGGGGTATAGTCTGGCGAAATCCTATAAAATGGATGGGCAGGCAGGCGGCTTACTTTCACTTGCCACATTTCTAATGATGACTTTACCGGTTAATTTGGATGATAAATTACCTCAAAGGGATGCAATGGGTTACGTGTTACCTATGGCTGACTTAGGTGGCTCCGGGTTGTTTGTAGCGATTATATCAATGATATTTGCTGTTGAAATGATGCGTTTAGTAGTGAAATCAGGTTTTACAATTAAAATGCCAGACCAAGTACCGGGATCAGTTGCACGTTCTTTTGAATCTTTGGTACCTGCGATAGTGATTATCGTTATATCTTGGTTTGTAAGAGTCATATTAAATATAGATTTAAATGCGATTATTAATAAAATTTTTGAACCATTAGGCAATTTTGCGGGTGACAGTTTATTAGGCGCTTTAATCCCAGTATTCTTCATAGTGCTTTTATGGTCAGCTGGTATACATGGCGTGGCTGTCATGGGTGCAGTATTCCAACCCATTTGGTTTTCTTTATTAGACCAAAATATCGATGCTAAAGCTGCAGGTGAGCCGTTACCACATATTATTGTTGAACCATTTTTCCAATGGTTTGTATGGATAGGCGGGGCAGGCGCAACACTTAGTTTGTGTATATTGATGATATTTTCAAAATCAGAATATTTGAAGAAGGTCGGTCGCTTCTCCATTATACCCAGCATATTTAATATTAACGAACCACTTATATTTGGTGCGCCATTAGTAATGAATCCGATTCTTGCTTTACCATTTATAGGCATTCCACTGATTTTAACAACGATTACTTATTTTGTATTTAAGTTAGGTTTGATTGCAAAGATTACAATATTAGCACCGTGGACGTTACCCGGACCTTTGGGTGCATTATTTGCCACAAACGGTGATTGGCGAGCCCTTGTGTTGGTAGTATTTAACCTTATAGTAGCAGTTATCATTTATTATCCATTCTTCAAAATGTATGAACGTAAAATGATAGAACAAGAACAAGGTAACATAAACGATCCGTTAAACGATGATTAAATGAGATGGGGGATTAGATGAGCGAGCAAAATGAACAATCTATATTCGAAATCATTTCACATGGTGGAAATGCAAGAAGCTTAGCATATGAAGCGCTTGATGCGGCAACAGAATTTAATTTTGAACAAGCCAACCAATTTATGGAACAAGCGAAGCAAGAAATGAGTAAAGCACATAATATACAAACAGAGCTTATACAATCTGAAATAAATGGTGACAAAGTAGAAACATCGTTATTAATGATTCATGCTCAAGATCACTTGATGACAGCCATTAGTGAGAAAAATTTAATTGAAAAAATGATTGTTTTATATAAAAAATTAGAAGAGAAGTGTTGATATGATACGATTTGTTTATATTATATTATTGTTTTTTCTTGTATTTTGCTGCTACAAAATAGCTCATTTTATAGTAAACAAATTCAATTTTAATAGATGGGTATTACTTGTAGCGATTCCATTTATCATTGTTGTCCCAGTATTGATATTTGAAAAGATTAATATATTGGGGTGGGGCGCTATGTTGTTTTTATTAATATTTGCAAGTATTCTCTTTTTTGAAAAATCACGTGTACTTATTGATAAACGACAAATGAGAGGCATTTTGTATAAATCAGATAAGGAGTAAATGTATATGCATAAATTAGGAATATCAGTTTATCCGACACAATCTTGTTTAGAAGAAATGATTCATTATATTGAATTAAGTGCGAAATATGGGTTTAAACGTGTATTCACAAATTTATTATCAGTAAAAAATGATGATGAAGCGGTATTTCAAAAGTTTAAATCAGTTGTTAGAGTTGCTACAGAAAACAATATGATAGTTATTGCAGATATTAATCATAAAGTGTTTAAAGATTTGAATTTAACGCTTAAAGATTTATCCTTTTTTAAATCATTAGGTGTATCAGGCATACGCGTGGACGCTGGGTTTTCAGCCCAAGAAATAGCACAAATGAGTTATAACCAAGAGCATATGTTTGTAGAATTAAATATCAGTGTGAGCGCAACTTTTATTGAAGATGTCTTAAGTTATAAACCCAATTTGAACCAACTTATAGGTTGCCATAACTTTTATCCTCAAACATACACTGGTTTATCTTACAACCGTTTGATAACTACGAGCGAGTCTTATAAAAAAAATGCTATTAAAACTGCAGCTTTTGTGACTTCACAAGAAGGAAAGATAGGGCCGTGGAAGATTATGGAAGGTTTGCCTACTTTAGAAAGCCATAGAAATTTACTTACAACAGTACAAGCCAAGCATTTATTAATGACAAATGTAATAGATGATTTATTGATTGGTAACGCATTTGCTTCTGAATCAGAATTGCGAGCACTCTCAGAAATTAATTTGACTATGCCTAGCTTTGATGTTTATTTGAGTAATGATATTACGTCATTAGATAGAAAAGTCATCGAAAAAGAATTTCATTTTAACCGAGGGGATGTATCAGACTACGTGATACGTTCAACTATGAGTCGTGTGCATTATAAAAATGAAGATTTCCCTCCAAATAATACAAACCAAATTGTTAAAGGAGATATTATGATTTGTAATGAGGCATACGGGCATTACAAAGGTGAAATGCAAATCGCATTACAAGATATGGTAAACAAAGGTTATAAAAATGTCATAGGCCATGTTAGAAAAGAAGAGCATTTTTTATTAGATTTACTTGAACCTTGGCAACCATTTGAATTAAAAGTAATATCTTAAAAACCATGTCATTGAATTACGAACGATGTCACAAAAGGATACAGAGCAGTTGCCTGTTTAAAGCTTACCGATTATATTACGAATTGTTAAAAGGAAAGCAACAAAATATGATTTAAAAAATAGGAAACGCATTTACTGCAGGAGAGAGGTTAGTCTACCCACCATTGAAGCAAAGGATTGGGAGCTACGGTACTCGCCAATCCTTTTTAGTATAACAAATCATCTTAGGTTTTTATTTGTATAATGGCTATTGAGGGCATTCATAGGGGTTAAAGTCGAGTGGCATAGGGGTAGCGAATCCTAGCATCACAAAGTCTTCGTCGCCTGTATTGGTCATATCATGGGCATCGCCTGGAAATGATACAAATATATCACCTGCTTGGATGGTTTTTTGATTATTATTGTTTGTGAAAAATGTACCTTTGCCTTGGAGAACAATCCAAACATCATCTGCATCTTTGTGTGTGTGACAAGGCAATGTTTGACCTGGTTTTAGACACCAAACAGCACCGGCTGAATGTGTTGATTCATAGAATATTGTTTTTTTCGCTGCTTCATCAGAAAAATGTTGTAAATCATTAATTTTAAAAAAACGGTTAGATGTGTGTAACATAGCTTTCACTCCTGTCAGTTCACAATATAATTGGGTGTTTCACCGCTAAGTTGTTTCACTACGTTTGTCGCTGCAATATCAGCCATCATATCTCTTGCTTCAAAAGTTGCATTACCAATGTGTGGTGTAATGACTACATTTTTCATTGATTTAAGCGCTTCTGTTATTTGTGGTTCGAATTCAAATACATCCAGTGCAGCACCTTCAATCACGCCTTCTTTAAGTGCTTTGACTAATTCGGCCTCATAAACAATTGGCCCTCTAGATGCATTGATTAAGTATGAAGTTGGTTTCATTTTTTGAATCGCTTGGTAATCAATCATATGCTTTAATTGTTCATTATACGAACAATTTATAGTTACAAAATCTGAACGTTCTAAAAGTGCATCGAGTGTGACGTATTCAGCATTTAATTCAGCTTCTTTATCTTTATAGCGATTTGGCCCTGTGTAAAGCACACTCATATCAAACCCTTTAGCACGTCTTGCAACTGCCATACCGATTTCTCCTAAGCCGATAATACCAATTGTTTTACCTGATACTTCACGTCCTCTAAAGAATAAAGGGGACCAACCATTGAATCCTTCGTTACGGCAAAGTTGATCGCCTTCAGGAATACGGCGAGCGACAGCCAATAAAACGCCCATCGTTAAATCTGCTGTTGCATTTGTGGAAGCAATCGGTGTATTCGTAACATCAATATGGTGTTCACGGGCAGCTTGGATGTCAATGTTATTAAAACCAGCACCATAGTTAGCTATGATTTTTAGTTTTGGCGCCGATTCAATGACTTTTCGGCTCACGTTAGTAGACAATAAAGTGATTAATGCATCTGCATCTTGAACTTTTTGAATTAATAATGCTTCAGAAATTAACGTTTTACCTGTGTACATATCAACCTCAAAATGTTTTTCAAGTTGACTAAGTCCCATTTCAGGGATTGCGCCTGCGATAAAAACCTTTTTCATAAAAATCGTCTCCTTTTATTATGTGAAAATATTCACAATATTTATCTTAAGTGTAGCATCTATCTAGTGATTAGGTATGTCTAAAATGATGAACTCAAAGTTTCGTTTTGTATAAAACAAACAAATTTTATGAGATATGTATCGGGATCAGGCATTTCACTCATTAAGCACTGGGTACAAGATAGCACACCTATTTCTAAAGAAGATCTGATTGATCATTTTTATAATCTAATGAATAATGGGACAGCTAGTATGATTAAAAAATAAAATATATTAATAGAGCGTCTTACTACAATGATTAAACGCTTGAAAAATAACTTGAAAAAACGCTGTATACATTTATACAGCGTTTTTTATGATGATTATGAGTGGAAGGCAATCTATCTAGCTAATGGTTATACTGTTTAATTCTTTTAGTGTTTGACTTGTTCTAGACTCAATTAGAACCGGCACAGTGTATTACAGAATGCCGATGAGTTTCATCCAAAGAGATCCTAAACCAATCCATATAATAAAATAAACGATACCTAAGATAAAATTCATTGTCCACCAACGTTTTTGGCTTATATAACCAGCCGCGTATAATATTGGCGCAGGTCCACTACTATAATGTGTTGTCGAAGCCAATAGATTACCGAAGAAACCTAACATGAGCGCACTGTATAACGGTGGCGCCCCGGCTGCAATAGCAACGCCTAACAGTGCAGCGTACATTGCGCTAACATGAGCAGTAGCGCTAGCAAATAGATAATGTGAATAGAAATAGAAAATGAGTAACATAACCAGTACGATTGGCCAACTAAAGCCACCTAAACTTGTTGCAATCAGTTTACTTAACCATGGGATAAAGCCTAGTTTATTTAATTGATCAGCCATTAATACAAGTACTGAGAACCAGATTAATGTATTCCATGCACCTGTTTCATTTAAAATATCTTTCCAGTTTAATACGCCAGTAATGAGTAATAATGATAGTGCGATAAATGCAGTCAATGTAGCATCAATTTGAATTAGGCTGCCTGTAACCCAAAGCGTCAATGCTATGATAAAGATGACAATCATAAATTTTTCTGGTATTGAGATTTTGCCCATTTTAGTTAACTCATTATCTGCCCAATTTTTAGCGTTAGGCGTTTGTTTAATACTTGGTGGGTATATTTTATAAATAATGAATGGAACAATAATGAGAGAAAGTAATCCAGGGACTAGGGCAGCTAAAAACCAATTCATCCATGTTATATGTACTTGAGCAGTACTTTCTGCAAGGTTTTGAGCGAGGGGATTACCAGCCATAGCAGTTAAAAACATTGCAGCAGTAATTAAATTACCTTGAAATTCTGTGAAAATTAGAAACGCGCCCATTTTTCGCTCAGATCCTTGCTTAGGGTCTGAACCAAATGATTCTGATAGAGATTTAATAATTGGAAACATAATACCACCCGCACGGGCCGTATTGCTTGGTGTAGCAGGGGCTAATATAAGATCGACACCTACAAGCGCATAGGCGAGACCTAATGTTTTTTTACCAAATCGTTTCACAAATCTTAGAGCGATGCGACGTCCTAGTCCTGTTTTTACAAAGCCTCTTGAGATAAAAAAGGCTATGACAATAAGCCAAATGCTATTATTACCAAACCCTTGCACAGCCGTTTTTATATCGGCAACACCAGTCAACACCATAAAAGTAAAACCTAATATGGATACAGCACCAATTGGCATAGGTTGCGTAATACAAGCGATAATAGTTGATACAAAAATAGCAAACATATACCAAGCTTGTATGCTTAATGATTCTGGCTTAAGGGGGGTCAGTGCCCAAATCAGTATACCGATGACAAGGGGGAGAATGAATTTGCGGTATCTTATTGAATTTTGCATATTGAACTTTCCTTCTTTCTACACAGATTACTCATTACAATTATCAATCTACCCTTATAAAAAAGTGCTGTAAAGAAAAAGAATGGAAAAAAATTATATATTTAGCAATAATTTTTTTAATGATCAACGCAAACGTGTATTTACAAAAAAGAGCTATGAAATATTTCTTATGGCAATGTGAAAAATATAATAGTTAAAGTAACTATTCACATTTTGTTTAAATTAATATATTCTTTAAAATATAATATATATCAAATTTTATGAGGTGAGTATATGAATAAATTTTCAAAATATGTTGTGACATTTTCACTGTCAGCGGTATTTTCAGTTGCTGCGCCACTCTCTACATACACATCAATTGCTAACGCTAGTGGGGGCAGTGCACCGGTCGTTGAACAACAGGATCAGCAGCAAGAAAAAGTGAATTTAGGTACTGAAAATACGATGGCTGTTTCATGGTATCAAAATTCCGCTGAAGCAAAAGCATTGTATTTGCAAGGGTATAACAGCGCCCAAGTCCAATTAGATAAAGAAATTAAAAAGAATAAAGGGGATCATAAACTTGCAATCGCATTAGATTTAGATGAAACAGTTTTAGATAATTCTCCTTATCAAGGTTATGCATCCTTAAATAACAAAGTACATCCAGAAGGTTGGCACGAGTGGGTAGAAGCTGCAACAGCGAAACCTGTATATGGTGCAAAGGAATTTCTAAAATACGCTGATCAAAAAGGGATAGCTATTTATTATATTTCTGATAGAGACCAAGACAAAGATTTTAAAGCGACACAAAAGAATTTAAAAGCGCAGGGTATTCCACAAGCAACAGAAGATCATATTTTGTTAAAAGGTAAAAATGATAAAAGTAAAGAATCACGTAGACAAGCAGTAGAAAAAGACCATAAGTTAGTTATGTTATTTGGTGATAACTTGTTAGATTTTGGAGAACCTAAAAAACCTACTGCTGAAGAACGTGAAAAATTTGTGCAAAAACACAAAGACGAATTTGGTAAGAAATACATTATTTTCCCAAATCCTATGTATGGTAGTTGGGAAGGCACATTGTATAATAACGACTTTGATATTAGCGATGAACAAAAAGACGCATTAAGAAAAGAATCTATTAAACAGTTTAACCCATCCACAGGCGAAGTAGAATAATAAAGAGAGACAATGGAAACACGTTACATGGTATGGCCTTTATTGGATTAAACGAAAACTAGCTTGATCCATTTTAGGATAGAGATAGAATAAGCATAGATTGAAGAAGTAAGATTGAAAACCAACGGGGCAGTATTCAGATGCCTGAGTTCACTATAGTCAATTAATGAAAACAACTGATTATATGAGTTTAAAATGAACGAAGTGTTTCACGTGAAAAAATAAAATATATAAAAAAGTCTATTGACATGCTGTTTCGAACTATGCCAATAGACTTTTAGGTTGAGAAGATTATTGTGCTGTATAACCGCCGTCAATAACGATGGCTTGACCTGTAACGCTTTTAGCTTTGTCACTGGCAATAAATACAGAGTAATCAGCTACTTCTTGTATATCAACTAGTTGTTTTTGAGGAATTAACGGAAATAGCACTTCATCCAATACTTGCTTGATACTGACATTTCTCGTTTTCGCAAGATCTTCCATCTGGCCACGCACGAGTGGCGTATCAATATAACCAGGGCATATTGCATTGACAGTAATGCCGTCTTGTGCGGTTTCTAAAGCAGTCACTTTTGTTAAACCTATAATACCATGTTTGGCACTGTTGTAAGCAGATTTGCCAGAAAAGCCGACAAGTCCATTAATAGAAGACATATTTAAGATACGCCCATATTGCTGATTTTTCATAATAGGTAGCGCATATTTAGTCATAATAAAAGTGCCAACCAACATAATATCGATCATCTGTTTGAATTTATCAGTTGGAAAATCTTCTATATTTGCTACATGTTGCAAACCTGCATTATTGATTAATATATCAATACGGCCATAATGTTTTACAGTTTGATTTACTAAATTTTTAACATCTTCTTCATCGGAAACATCAGCTACAATACCTATACATTCAAAGTTTTTTGTTTGAAATGATTGAACGACATGGTCTAATTTATCTTGATCAATATCAGTAAACACGACTTTTGCACCTTCGTTTAAAAAGACTTTAGCAATTTCTAACCCGATGCCACTAGCGGATCCTGAAATCATTGCTACTTTATCTTTTAACATATCTATCCCTCCATCATTGTTTATAATGTTTAGTTTACATCTATAAAAATGATAAGTAAAATGAATAAATATAATCAAAGGTATAACTTTTAGTAATAGTGAAAGGGGGGAACAAACTTGGAAATACGCCAAATCAGTTATTTTTTAGAAGTTGCACAACAAGGTAGTTTTACCAAAGCATCTCAAACATTACATATTTCCCAGCCAGCGTTAAGTAAAACAATTAAGGCGTTTGAAACAGAACTTGGTGTCGAATTGTTAGACCGTACAGATAAACGTGTAAGACTGACTGATTCTGGAGAAATTGTTTATCAATATGGTAAACAAATACTTAATACAATTTCAACGTTAACTTCAAGTTTAGAAGATAATGCAATGCTTAAAAGCGGTCACATTAAAATGGGTTTGCCTTCCCTCATTGGAATTATGTTTTTCCCTAATATTATGAAGGGGTTTGCTTCAGCCTATCCAGGTATAACAGTGGCGTTAACAGAGGAGGGGACAAACAACGTAATTCATCTTGTAGATAAAGGAGATTTAGATTGCGGTATTGTGATGTTACCTGTGGACCAAAATGATTTTGATGTTATTCCATTGACTCAAGATAGATTGATGTTGTTTTTGCACAAGTCTCATGTACTTGCAAATCATTCTGAGATTTCAATGATGGATGTTAAAGATGAGCCCATGATTTTATTTACTGAAGACTTTACAATGCACGATCGTATTATTCAGGAATGTAATGATTTCGGTTTTCAACCGCATATTGCATATAAAAGTTCGCAATGGGATTTTATCAAAGATATGGTGGAGAATAACTTGGGGATTACTTTTTTTCCTGGCTCACTTAATCGCAAAATAAATAAAGAGAAAATCATTTCATTACCCATCACCGATCCTTATATACCTTGGAAAGTAGGTATTATTGTAAAAAAAGGCAGTCATCGTTCTTTTGCTACTCAAGCTTTGATTGATTATATATTAGATAGTGATCTTTAGATGTACTATAACTATGAGTTATAGCAATGATGACGATTATGTATTTAACAAATCGTTTGTTCAATCTTATAGTATTAATTGTTCAGAGATAGATTTGAATGAATACATGGGAGTGATAAACGATGGAAAAGACAAGATACCAACAAGGTATAGATAAATTAATGACATATACATCAGAAACAGGCACAACACATTTACAGATAGCTGAAAATCTTAAAGATATTGCACCAGATGTATCAAAATATATCATGGAATTCGCATACGGTGACATATACTCACGTAACGGGCTAACCAACCAACAGCGTGCATTGGTGACAGTATCATCGTTGATTACACAAGGTACGGAACCGCAATTGGAGTTACACATGAATACCGCATTGACGTCAGGGGTGACAGCAGAAGAACTTGTCGAAGTCATCACACAATTAATACCATATACTGGATTTCCACGTGTATTAAATGCCTTAACTGTAGCTAAAAAAGTGTTTGCGGACAGAGATATTTCCGTTGATACACGTAAAGTAGAACAATCCCAATCCTTATAATTGAACAGATGGATGACAATATATTACCTGCTATATTTAATAAACAGTTTATAATTAAATGATTGGAGAACATGTATATTATATTGCGAGTGTTGGGACGGTGTATGGTAAACTTTGGCCAAAATAAATAATATAATAGTATGACAAATGATTTTTAAAACGCGATTATACACTTTAGAGCGAGAATGCAGATGCTTATTGTAACTGTGTTTTCGCTTTTTTATAAAAATGATGATAATAGTGACTTTGAAAATTCGAAAATAAATTTATTTTAACCTAAAATAATTGTATAATTGATTTTTAAAACGTTTTATAATATAAATGGGTTGTAACAACTGTATATATACATATAAAAATAGTTTGTTGTATAAAGCCAATAGGAGGGGTATGTAAAGCGTAGAGGAGCATACTTTCATCACTTTGATTACAGAAAAACAAAGCAAAACTCTAAATTTACAATATGGATAACTTTAATTATCACATTAATATTTATAGTAGTAATATTTATCGGTGGCATGGTTTCCAACATTTTAACGTTGATATTAGATTCATTTCATATGTTAAGTGACGTTTTAGCATTGAGCTTGTCTATGGTAGCTATTTATTTTGCGGCTGGAAAAATCAACTGTTCGCTTATCTTTGGCTTTCTTAGATTGAAAATACGAGCTGCTTTTTTGAATGTTTAGCACTAACCATGTTATCACCACAGAACACCCTCCTTTTGAGCGCTCATGTAGTGTTTGATAGCGCTTCTGAAGAGAAAGCATATGAAACCATATAATAATATATCTCGATTATTAGAGCATCAATATCACATGAAACATACCACGTTACAAATTGAGAATCTTAAATTTAATAGTCATTCCAAAAGTATTTTGAGAATTTGGAGAAATAAACGTTTAATATGGTATTTAAAACGATTACTTTTTAACAGATAACTCCCCAAATAGTTATTAAGTGTAAAGATGGAAATGAGTTTAACGTTGCACTTATGTATGCGATTTGGGTATTTTTTATGGCATATCTTTCATTTTAATAAAAACGTACATCATCATAGTTTTAATTGATTAAAATAAACTATATAATTTTAAGCATTAACCAAGAAAGGTGTTTATGATGGGACAATATCATATTAAAAAACCATTAAACAATAATGTTATTATTTGTACACGTCAGCAAAAAGAAGTAGTAGTTATTGGCAAAGGTATCGGTTTTAATAAGAAACCTGGGATGGTCGTGGATGACGAAGCAATGATAGAAAAAATTTATGCATTGGAACATAAGACACAACAAGAACATTATAAAGCGCTCATTGAAGAAGCAGATGACGCTGTTATCCAAGCGGTTATTGATGCAATTAATATGATTACCAATTCAGATATAGAAATTGACGGCAATCATTTAGTTGTTTCACTAACAGATCATATTATATTTGCATATAAACGGTTGAAACAAAACCAATATATTAGTAATCCATTTACGATGGAAACCAAACACTTGTACCCTGAAGCATATAAAATATCCGCTTCAGTTATTCACCAACTTAATTCAGTGTTACCAATTCAATTCCCAGAAGACGAAATTGGTTTTATTGCATTACATATTGCGTCTAATATGGAAAATTTAACGATTAGCCAAATGAATCATATTAATGATTTAATTAGCAAATGCATTCAAATTATAGAGCATGATTTACATCAATCTATAGATATGTCATCTATACAATATCAACGCTTTATTAGGCATGTTCAATTCTTAATTAGAAGACTTAGTAAAGGCGAGACGATCAAGTCACAAACTGAATTTGAGAATATGTTGAAAGCGCATTACCCCTTGTGCTATAATATAGCGGTCAAGATAATGAAAATGATGCAAAAACAATTAGGTGTAACAGTATATGAAGCGGAAGTTGTATATCTGACAATTCATATCAACCACTTAACACAATAATAAATGAAGCACGTGTAACTGATTCGATCAGGCATGAGTACTTAGACCGAGCAAAAGCTCAGTTTATTTACTCATGCCTTTTTTTGTGTCTTTAAACTTGTTTTGACGCAAATACATAGAAACGCACATAAATTCATAGCTCAGTTTATGAAATAAATAGAGTTTCTTGAAAATGGAGGATTATACAGTATGTGGAAGAAATTTTTTGGTCAGCTGCAACGTATAGGTAAAGCACTCATGTTACCTGTTGCAATCTTGCCAGCTGCTGGTTTGTTATTAGCATTTGGTACGGTTTTACAAGGAGAAGTATTACAATCATACATACCTTTTATTAAAATGGATGGTTTTCAACATGTAGCGCAAATGATGGAGGGCGCTGGTGTTGTTATTTTTGATAATTTACCAATGATCTTTGCGTTAGGTGTGGCCATCGGTCTAGCTGGGGGTGACGGCGTAGCTGCCATCGCTGCGTTTGTTGGTTTTATGATTATGAATAAGACAATGGGCGCATTTTTAGGTATTACACCTGATAATGTCGATGATGCAGCAAGTGGTTATGCAAGCGTATTAGGTATTCCAACTCTACAAACGGGTGTCTTCGGTGGTATTATTATCGGTGCGCTTGCTGCATGGTGTTATAATAAATTCTATAACATTTCGTTACCGAGTTATTTAGGGTTCTTTGCTGGTAAACGATTTGTACCTATTATGATGGCAACATGTGCGTTTATACTAGCTTTTCCAATGGCGTGGATTTGGCCAACGATTCAACACGGTTTAAATGCATTCAGTGAAGGTTTGTTGGATTCAAACACTGGTATAGCAGTGTTTTTATTTGGATTTATTAAACGCCTACTGATTCCATTTGGTTTACATCATATTTTCCATGCACCATTTTGGTTTGAATTTGGTAGCTTTAAAACTGCTGCCGGACAAATCATTCATGGGGACCAACGTATTTTTATTGCTCAAATTACTGAAAACGTACCGTTAACTGCTGGTAAATTTATGGGTGGAGAATTCCCAGTGATGATGTTTGGACTTCCAGCAGCAGCATTAGCGATTTATCACTCAGCAAAGAAAGAAAATCGTAAAGTAGTTGGTGGATTGATGTTATCAGGCGCTTTAACTTCATTCTTAACAGGTATTACGGAGCCATTAGAATTCTCATTCTTATTTGTAGCGCCACTTTTATTTTTTATTCATGCAGTTTTAGATGGACTTGGCTTCTTGATTATGTATGTATTAAATGTTCATTTAGGTTATACATTCTCAGGTGGATTTATTGATTTCTTATTGCTGAATATTTTACCAAATAAGACATCATGGTGGCTTGTGATTCCAGTAGGTATCGTTTATGCAGTGATGTATTACTTTATATTTAGATTCATTATTAAAAAATTAAATTATAAAACACCTGGTAGAGAAGATAAAGAAATGCAAAGCAATACTGTATCAGTGAATGAGTTACCATTTAAAGTATTAGATGCAATGGGTGGTAATGCAAATATTAAACATCTTGATGCGTGTATTACACGTTTAAGAGTAGAAGTTAATGACAAGTCTAAAGTCGATGTTGAAGCACTAAAACAATTAGGCGCTTCGGGTGTATTAGAAGTGGGTAATAATATGCAAGCTATTTTTGGACCTAAATCAGATCAAATCAAACACGACATGGCACAAATTATGGCAGGTAATATTACCAAACCTGAAGAGACAACAATAGAAAATGAAGATACGAATCAAGCAGTTGCTATTGAAGGAGAAACAATTTATGCACCACTTAAGGGTCATGTAGTACCATTAAGTGAAGTTCCTGACCAAGTATTTAGTGATAAATTAATGGGAGATGGTATTGCCATTCACCCTGAAAATGGAGAGGTTGTTGCACCATTCGATGGTATAGTAGAACTTGTGTTTCCTACCAAACATGCAATAGGTTTAAAATCTGAAGCAGGTGTAGAAGTATTAATTCATTTCGGTCTAGAAACGGTTGGATTAAAGGGAGAAGGTTTCGAAGTTCATGTAGAGTCAGGCGACGAGATTACAAAGGGTCAAACGTTAATGACAGTTGATTTAAGTTACATTAAAGCAAATGCGAAAAGCGATATTACACCAATTATTGTCACAAATTCTGGAGAACACGAGATTAAATCATCACGTGATGGCACAGTCGATCAAGGTGAAGTTTTAATTAAATTATAATAATATAAATAACTTTCTTAATACATGGTAGACATGTTGCACTGTATCCTATTTGCAGAAGGAAGTTAAAAACACTTTCGTTTGATTCATACTAAAATGAATTGATACGAGGGTGTTTTTTTATGAAAAGTGTTACTTATTTATTAGAATTTAAAAATAAGGTAATAGAAATTAAATGCGTGGTATACACAAAAAAACAAAATTACGTATTACTTAAATGTTTAATTAGATATTCAAATATTACTTTTTTGAAAATAGATGTAAACTTAAATAATATTAGATGTTTTATACATAGTAGTTTATAATATATAGGACATAATTATTAAATCATTCAAAATAAATAATTAATTTACTAGCATCGTAACATGAAAAATAACGATTTAAGTAAATACAATAGTGAAAATGAGGGAAAAGCATGATTTATACAGTAACAAGTACATTACCGCCAGTACATGGTGGTAGAACGAAAGCGTTGTTAAGTCGTATTAAATTGATTGATACGGAATTAGGCGTAACGAGCAAAATTTTTACAACGAATTATAATGCAAATTACGCTTCAGTATATGAAAAATTTATTAATGAAGGAAAAGTAACGAAAAATACAGAGTTTGAAAATTTATATGATTGGTTGAGTGGTTTTAAATTATTGGAGACACCTAAAAAGAAATTTAAAAATCAACCAAAATATCAAACGACAAATCGTAAAATCAAAGGTTTAACGGATGAATCATCAAAAAACGGGAACATTATACGTTATTTTAATGAAAATCAATATGTACTTTATCGCAAATATTATCAGTCTAGTGATGTTATGCAATTTGAAGATTTTATGTCGCCGATTAGTGCAAAAAGATTAGAACGCTGGGAATACAATATGTTTGGTCAATTACATCGCAAAATCTATTACCTACATAACCCGTTTGCAAAATCATACGAAGTATATTTTGACACACAGGAAAATGTATATTGTAAAAAGTTTTTTAAAAACGATAAAGATAACACGTTAGACTATATTCAAATTTATAAGAATAGTAGGCCTTATTTAGCTTTTAGTAGTGAGAGGGATTTGTTTAAATATTATTTCGAACAACGTTTTAATGATAACGACATCGTATTTAATGACGCAAGGTTATTAGATAAACCGTTATTAACGCAATCTAATGCTACGAAAAACATCCTAGTATTTCATAGTAGTCATCTAAATGGAGAAAAAGTAAAAGGTTCTTATAAATTTGCACTAGAACACCCTGACAAAGTTGAAAAGTACATTATATTAACGCATAAGCAAACCTATGATATTCAAAAAGAAACAGCGATTGATCAGCATCGTTTTGCAGTTATACCACATTCCATGGAACCCTATCCACGTGATAATAATATTGAGCAATTAAATAGATTTATCTATTTAGGCAGAATAGGTAAAGCTAAACAAGTAGATCATTTAATTAAGGCATATAAACAGTTTTTAGACAGTGGATACGATATGAAATTAGCAATATTTGGAAAAGACGAAGACGGGCAGAAAGAAGCATTGTTAGACTTAATCGAGCAATTTGGTATTCAAGATAAAGTAGAGATTAATGAATATACAAACACACCTTTAAAAGAGTTCCAAAAATCAAAAGCTGCATTGTTAACAAGTAAATTTGAAGGATTTGGGTTAACTGTAATGGAAAGTATTGAAGTTGGTTGTCCAGTGATTTCTTATGATGTTAGATATGGGCCGTCAGAGATTATTAAACATGGGGAAAATGGTTATCTAGTTGAACCGGATGATATTAATGCCTTTACAGAATATATGGTGAAAATTATAGAAGAGCCATTTGAACATGTTGAGACCAGATCAGAACTAAGTCATAAAAAAGCTGTAGAAAACTATAATAAACTATTTCAAGATATAGGTCATACTAAATAAATGAGTATGATAGACATTTTTATAAAGTCTACTTATTAATAATTTAAACATTCGACTTAAAAATGTGAATATATAACGTAAAAGCAGTTGCCATTCTCAAACTCAAGATGGTAACTGTTTTTTAACGTACAAGAGATTGATATATTTTACGTCTTTACGTCATTTTTGTGTTATTGTTACGAAGTTTTTTTGTCTTCATAAAGCGGATATCATAAAAAAAGAAATAACATTTTAAGCGTTATAGTTTTGCTATTGTTAATAATAAAAGATAAAAATACTAGCAAAAGCTTTGTCTCTTATATACGGCGTGTTATATTAATGATAAATGCAATTAATTACTTAGCTATTATATTGTATATTATATTAGTTTTAATTTTATTTTTTAAAGGAGTAACAATGAATAAGTTTAAATTATTGGTTGCCATGTTGTGTTTGATTTTAGTTGGATGCTCGAACCAAGAGAGTGAACCTCATCATGCAGATAGCAAAAATCATGAAAAAAAGCAAAATCAAAAAAATGAAGATAAACATAATAAAACAGTTAAGAATGGTGTTACTTATATCGATGAGATTTTAGTTGTAAATAAAGATATTTCCTTACCAGCACATTTTAACCCGGGTGAGAACGAAGTGGCCCGTGAAGCGCTACATAAATTTTTAAACGATGGTAATAAGAAAGGATATCATTTATCAAGTGCGAGTGGTTTTAGAAGTTACCAAACTCAAGAACAATTATTTAATCGTTATGTTCAAAGAGATGGAAAAGCAGCTGCCAATAAATATAGTGCTAAACCAGGTCATTCAGAACATCAAACTGGTTTAACATATGATATTGTTTCTGAGAACACAGATACTAACTTCAAAACATCATTTGGCAAGACGGAAGAAGGGCAATGGATAAAACATAATGCGCATAAATATGGGTTTATTATAAGATATCCTAAGGGCAAAACGCATATAACTGGTTATCAATATGAGCCTTGGCATATAAGATATGTAGGAAAAGATACTGCTAAAGCGTTATATAACCATAGCGAAACATTAGAGGAATATTTAGATTTATATCCAAAATAATAGAGTTCACAATTAAGGCATTTTGACTACTTATTATAAATCATTGAGAGAGGAATGAGCATAAGTGTTAAACAAAATAATCGTGGTGAGTCTAAGTTGTATACTCTCTTTAACTATGATAATACCAACATCTTCAGCAACAGCTCAATCAGCAACGTCCCAAGATACATATGAGGAGCAATATAAACCAGAAAGCGTTAGTGTGACAACTCAAACCGGTCAAATTCTTTATCAATCTAATGATGACAAAGTAACAGATCCAGCTTCTCTAACTAAAATGATGACAATGTATTTGACCTTTGATGCTATAGAAAACGGGGATATAAAAGCATCAGATAAAATACAGATAACTCAAGATTATGAAAAGATGTCTGAATTACCTCATTTAGCAAGCGTCCCTTTAGAGATGGAACAAGCTTATACGATTGATCAATTTTTAAGACAGATTACTTTAGAATCAAGTAATGCAGCGACACTGATTTTAGGTGAAAAAATAGCTGGTTCAACGTCGACATTTACAAACCAAATGAATGATAAAGCTAAAAAGATTGGTATGGAGCATACGCATTTTGTAAATCCTACAGGCGCAGATAATCAACTATTACACCAATATACACCTGAAAAATATAAAAAAGAGCGTAAGACTCAGACAACCTCACAAGATATGATAATTTTAATGCAACACTTATTAAAAGATCACCCTGAGGTTTTAACGTATAGTTCTAAGACGAAAGATAATCAATTTGGTACAGAATTGAAAACTAAAAATCTTTCTTTAAAAGGACAACGGTTTGACTTAAAGGGGGCGGATGGTTTAAAAACGGGGACCAGTGATGAAGGCTACAGTTTAGCGTTAACGAGTAAACGTGATGGTCTGCGTCTTAATGAAGTTATTTTAAATGTTAAGCCTTTTCCAAGCGATAAAGCAAAAAACGAACGTCATAAAATAGCTAATAAACATATCAATAAACAATTTAATAAATATGAATATAGAAAAGTATTAAGCGAAGGCGAACATAAAATTAACGATAAAACATATCATGTACAAAATGATTTGTACGATGTTGTTCCTAAAAAGATGAAGAACGTGAAATTGAATGTAGATAAAGAAGGCAAAGCATACGTGTCTTATAAACGGCAATTTATTAAGGGCACACACGCGCCAAAGGTAGATGTTTCATTAAAGAAAGAGGAAAACAAATTCACGGCTTTTTTCAAAAATTTATTTAGATAAAACATGAATTAAACATTACAAAGTAAACTTCAAACTAATGTATGTTAGAAAACATTGTAGTTTTTAAAGCAATATACAAGGTATCAATACCGTTCGGAAACGTAAAGTTCATTATGAGAAAGTTTAGTTAATTAAAGTTTATGCCACAGAGGATAACTAAATGATTGTTCAAGTAAGTACATCTCTCTAAAAACTGTGCTTGTCTATTTTACTATATTTTAAGTCGTTAAATCATTTATAGTACGAGGAAAATGAGAGGAAAACAAAAATAAATATTGCCTGGGAAATCAATTGCTTAAACGTCTCTTAAGGCTTATGGTAGAAAAGAATAGGAGGTTTGGTTAATGAGTAAAAAATTCATTAATGTATCAATTTATAAACATGATAAGGCATCGGAAATTTTAGTAGAAAATGGTAAGTTCAAGGCTTTTGGCAATAATCTTGGTAAAGCCGATGAAATTATTGATTTAGAAGGGGCATTAGTCTTGCCACCGTATGTTGATGCTCACCTTCATTTAGATTACTATTTTACAGGACAAGATTCGCAAATCAAAAATACATCTGGCACATTGTTTGAAGCTATTGATTTATGGAATGATTATAAGAAAGGCACGACAAAAGAAGAAATGAAATCGCGTATGCGCCAAGCAGTTAATGATGTTGCAAGTTACGGAACACAGTACATTCGTGCGCAAACGGATTGCACGGATCCAAACTTAACTGGTATTAAAGCAGCGCTTGAAGTAAGAGATGAATTAAAAGATAATATTACGATTCAAGTCGTAGCGTTCCCACAAAATGGTATGTATGCCTTTAAAGAAGAAGGTAAAACAGGGCGTGAATTAGTTGAAGAAGCTTTACGATTAGGCGCAGATTGTGTTGGAGGTATTCCACATAATGAATGGAGCCCGGAAGAAGGAGCTGATTCCATTAAAGAAATCGTTAGGCTTGCTATTAAATATGATAAATTAATCGACGTCCATTGTGACGAAACAGATGATACACAAGCACGCTTCTTAGAAAAGTTAAATGCAGAAGCGATGAAACAAGGTTATGGTCAATCTACCACAGCTTCACATACTTGTTCGTTTGGTTCAGCCGATGATGCTTATGCATTTCGAATGATGGGTTTATTTCGTCAATCTGGCTTGAATTTTGTTTCATGCCCAACTGAAAATTTATATTTACAAGGTAGACAAGATACTTATCCAAAAAGAAGAGGGTTAACGCGTGTTAAAGAATTTGTAGATAATGGGATTAATGTTGCTTTTGGGCAAGATTCAATTGTTGATTTATGGTACCCAGCAGGCTCTGGTAATTTAATGAATATTTTAGATAACGGCTTACATGCGACACAATTAATGCGCGAAGAAGATTTTCCGCGTAATTTTGACTTAATTACTTATAATGGAGCAAAATTAATGGGATTAGATGATATTTATGGATTATCTGAAGGAAAACCAGCGAATTTTATTGTACTGGATGCTCCAAATGTATTTGAAGCACAACGCCGACGCGTTGATTGTATTGCATCTATTCGAAATGGAGCATATTTATTTAAAAAAGAGAAACCTAAATATACAACCGAATTAGATATTGATCGCAAAACAAAATAATATACGTACTTTTAATTTTGAGGTCATGCCAACGCTTAAGTCGTTGGTATTTTTTATACGAAAAACGAGCACTGGAACAGTGCCCGCTTATCAATGAAATATATTATAATGATGTGCCATTAGTTGAAATTACATTTTTATACCATTCAAATGAATCTTTTTTCATTCGTTTCATACTGCCATTACCATAGTTGTCTTGATCAACATAAATGTAACCATAACGTTTTGTCATTTCGCTTGTAGACATAGAAATTAAATCGATTGGCGCCCAAGATAAATAGCCAATTAAATCCACACCATCTTGAACAGCTTTTTTAGCTTCACTCATATGTTTGCTTAAGTAATCTATACGATAGTCATCATGTATTGCGCCATCAACCACCTCATCGACTGCGCCTAAACCATTTTCTACAATAAATAATGGTACACGATAACGATCCCATAGCTCATTTAACACAATTCTTAAACCAATCGGATCAATTTGCCAACCCCAATCAGATGCTTCTAAATAGGGATTTTTTAAGCTGTTCATTAAATTACCTTGAGTTGTTTGTCCTTCAGGGGAAATAGAAGATAACATAGACATATAATAACTAAATGATAAGTAGTCAACTGTATGTTGACTAATGATATCTAAATCATTATCTTGAATATCCAATTCAATTCCGTTATCTGCTAAAAATTGTTTGTAATAGTTAGGGTACTCACCTCTGACTTGTACATCTGTATACATTAAATTCATTTGATCTTCTTGCTGTGATTTTAAAACATCTTGTGGGTTACAAGTATATGGATAATGTTTCATACGGGCTATCATACACCCCATTTTGGCATTCGGTATTATTTCTTTTAATTTTTTAGTAGCTAGTGCAGACGCTACAAATTGATGATGGAGCGCTTGATATGAAGCTGCTAAAGGATCATCTAATTTATCTGAAATAATACCGCCACCTGTGAAAGGCGAAATATTAATAACATTGATTTCATTAAATGTTATCCAGTATTTGACGTCATGTTTATAGCGGTTAAAAACAGTTTCAGCATAGTGAACAAAATGATTAATGACATTACGATTTATCCAACCATTGTACTTTTCTGTTAAACCAAAAGGTGTTTCATAATGACTTAGTGTTACAACAGGCTCAATATTGTATGATTTTAATGTGTTGAATACATCATCATAAAAAGCAAGACCGGCTTCATTAGGTTCTTTTTCGTAACCTTTTGGGAAAATACGTGCCCAATTTATGGACATCCTAAATGCTTTGAATCCCATTTCAGCAAATAGTTTAATGTCTTCTTTATAGTTATGATAAAAATCTATACCATCACGTTTAGGGAAACGACCTTGATACTGTCCGGAAGTAACTTTATCAATAAAATCTGAAGTTACTTCCATATGATTATCCCCGGTACGTTGGTCTTTAGGAATATATTCTGAGAAGTCCGCACTAGATAACCCTTTACCGTCTAAATTATATGCGCCTTCGATTTGATTAGCAGCTGTAGCGCCGCCCCATAAGAATCCTTTTTTAAATCCGTTGATTTTTTCCATATTGAATACTCCTCTATATTTAAATTAATATGATAAGTTTTCGCCATTACTTTGAATAACTTGTTGATACCAATAAAATGAATCTTTACGTAATCTATTTAAAGAACCATTTCCTTTATTGTCTCGGTCAACATAAATAAAGCCATAGCGTTTTTTCATTTCACCACTACCTGCAGAAACTAAATCTATACAACCCCACGAAGTATATCCAAGCAACGGTACGCCATCTTTCACGGCTTCAATCATTTGGTTTAAGTGTTCGCTTAAATATTTAATTCTATAAGTATCATGAATGCTGCCATCCTCTTCAACTTTATCGATTTCACCTAGACCGTTTTCCACGATAAATAATGGTTTTTGATAGCGATCGTATATTTGGTTCATTGTCACTCTTAATCCTACTGGGTCGATTTGCCAGCCCCAATTTGACACTTCTAAATGAGGATTTTTGAGTGAAGCAAAGGCGTTCCCGGCTTCTTTGTTTTGATTAATTTCTTTATTTCCACTTTCGAGTCGGCTTGAATAATAAGAAAATGAAATATAATCTACTGTGTATGTTTTTAAAATTTCGTCGTCACCAGTTTGTTTTTCAATACATACGCCTAAATCTTCAAACATACGTTGACTATAACTAGGATATTCACCGCGAGATTGAACATCTATAAATATATATTGTTCTCTATTTTTTGACAGTGCAGCCATTACATCATCTGGATGTGACGTATTGGGGTACACGTCGCCAGCTGCTAACATACAACCAATTTGGTTCGTTTCATCAATTTCTTTAGCAATTTTTGTAGCAAGACTTGAGGCAATAAGTTGATGATGAGCAGCTTGGTACATTATTTGGTTTTTATTGTCATTTTCGTGGATAATTAGACCGCCACCAATATAAGGAATATGCAAAATCATATTGATTTCATTATGTGTAATCCAGTACTTAACTCTATGACTATATCTCTCGAATAGGACAGTAGCATAATTTAAGAAGAAATCTACAGTTTTACGGTTATACCATCCACCATAATTCTCAGCTAAATAATAAGGGGTATCAAAATGATTAATAGTAACAATCGGTTCAATACTATATTTTTCTAAAGTATCAAATACATTATCATAGAATGCTAGACCTTTTTCATTGGGTTCAGTTTCATCACCGTGTAGGAAAATCCTAGGCCAAGAAATTGAAAAACGTAATGCTTTAAACCCCATTTCAGCAAATAACTTGATATCTTCTTCATACCGATGGTAAAAATCAATAGATTGGTGGCTAGGGTAAAAATCAAAACTATTATTCAATCCTTTAGCTGGGTTAAATAGTGGTTCTTTTCGTGCTTCTCCTGCAGGAAGTAAATCTACAAGGCTTAGCCCTTTACCAGCTTTATCATATCCACCTTCAACTTGATTGGCAGCGATAGCGCCACCCCATAAAAAATCTTTACCTAATACTGACATATTATTGACCTCCTTGAATTTTTGAAATTAATAAATAACAGAGATGAGCGAGTCTCTTTCTTTAATTGTGTCTTGCTCTTGTATAACGACATCTTTTGTTTCATTTGTATTGGTTATGACAACCATGACGATGTCATCGTATGAATGGTTGCGTATTGTTTCTGAATCAAATTGTATGAGTGGTTGATTGACTTGAACGGTATCGCCTTGATTTACTAACGGTTCAAAACCTAAACCATCTAGTTTCACTGTATCAATTCCTATATGAATGAGTAACTCTGTCCCATTTTTTGATTTCAGACCGATTGCATGACCAGTAGGAAATAGACTTTCTACAGTTGCATCAAACGGAGCCACGATGATGCCTGAGGAAGGCTTGATAGCGATGCCTTTACCCATTGCGAGAGATGAGAATACCGGGTCATCAACAAGCTCAAGCTTTTTCATCTCACCAGACACAGGTGCCACAATAAAGTCGTCCTTGGGTTCCGGTATATTTTCATTTATGGTATTGACTGCATCATTATTATCTTGGTCATTATTAGGTTGTTCTGATTCTGGTGCGGTAGCTTGTACTGTAGTTTCTTTTTTATCAGAATGGACAATATAACCAACGATACCACCGACAACTACGGCTAATAATGAAGCAACTACAATAGCCCAGAACGTAGAATCTAAGCCATTATCACCAATGAACGTGGTATAACCAAAAATGCCAAGGCCGCCCATAAAATACATTTTTGTACCTGCGAAACCCACAAATCCACTAAATAAGCCACTAATAATACAGCTATAAATAAAGAGTTTTTTTCTAGGTAATGTAACGCCATAAATTGCAGGTTCAGTCACGCCAAATATGCCAGAAATAGCAGCTGGTAAAGAAATTGATTTCAGGTTAGTATTTCTTGTTTTTAAGAAAATACCAATAACGATACCAGTCTGGGCAAAGGATGCTGCAAAAATAAGTGGGAATATAATATCATATCCAGTGGTAGAAACATTGTTAATCATAATTGCAACAAGCCCCCAATGGATCCCAAATATAACAAACACTTGCCAAAAAGCACCTAGCAATAAACCTGCTAATATAGGGCTTAATTCATAGATGCTTATTGCTCCTGAACCAATCCAATTAGCGATCCAAGAAGATATAGGTCCAATCACTATAAAAGTCAGGGGAACAATAATGAGTAAAGTGAAAAATGGAACAAAGAATGTTTTAACAACATCTGGAATAATACGTTTTAATTTACGTTCAAGGATACTTGCAAAATAAATCGCAACGATAATAGGAATAACACTTGATGTATAGGTCATAGATATAACTGGTATCCCTAGAAACGACAAATTTGACTCTACTTCAAAAATGGTACCAGCAAAAAGTATATGCGCCCCCTTAGCACCTAATTCCATTGCAGATACTAATGAAGGATATACAATAGCTGCACCTATGGCCATACCAATAAAATGATTTGAACCAAATTTTTTAGCAGCTGTAAAACCTAAAAATACAGGGAAGAAATAAAATAATGCATCTCCCAATGCAAATAATATTTGATATGTGCCAGATGTCTCAGTTAACCAACCAAGTGATAAGAATAGTGCAGCGAAACCTTTAATCATCCCAGCAGCTGCAAGAATGCCCAAAATAGGTTGGAAGATACCAGATATTAAATCAATAAACCGATTTAACATATTACCTGAATTAGCCGCTTGTGCTTGATTTTCATTATCTGAATCTAAACGTGTTATTTTAGTAATTGCATCGTATACATCGGGCACATGGTTACCAATCACCACTTGGTATTGTCCGCCTGATTTCATTACTGTAACGATGTCATCATGTTGTTTTAAATATTTTGTATCAGCTTTATCTTCATCATTCAATTTAAAACGTAAACGTGTAATACAGTGGGTAAGAGAATTAATATTTTCTTCTCCTCCAACTTTGGCTACGATATCTTTCGCTAAATCTTCATATTTCATTGATAAATTCACCTCAATTTTCATTTTGTTTAAAGAATACATAAGTTTAATACGTTGATGATGGCCAATCAATTAACGTAATTTATTTAAAAAACAAATAGCTAGGCTAGCTTTAGCTAAATAAAAACAAAAAAACCCAGAATAATACACATACGGACCTCTATTTAGGTTCGTAATGCATTACTCTGGGTTTTGCCTACTTAAAGTTACAACCCCAAACGTTGATAACAACGTCAAAAGTAACAAAATATAAGTTTGAATATAGTATAGCCGCTATAAAAAAGTATGTCAACGCTTACATTTATTATTTTAGTAATCGCGCGATATGTAGTATTAAATAAACGCGTTCGTCGTTAGATAATGGGTGATGATAATGTTTGAGTAAAAAGTCTGCGATTTTATCAACACAAGCATCTGACTTAGCATGCTTGTGTTTTAAAGCACCTAGTAGATTTTCATCTGTAACTTCATTTAAAGATTGATGATTAATTAGCCTTTGGCTAAAAAATTTAAGGTGTGTCATAAACCTAGAGTAGTTTAGATCATCTTCGTTGATAGCAAGATTGAAATGATAACGAACGATATCAAGCATATTTTTAGTAATTTTAGTGATTTCATAAATATTGGCAATATTTTCATCTAAACTAGCATTTACAATATGCATAGCAATAAATCCAATTTCGTCTTTTGGTAACGTAACATTGAAATAATGATTAATCTCGTGTAATCCATTTTGAGCTACTTCATATTCATTTGGATATAGTGTACGTATTTCATAGAGTAATGGATTTTTGATATCAAAACCATCACGTGTGCGTTCAATCGCATAATTGATATGATCAGTTAATGCAATATAAATCGTTTCTGAAACGGGTGAATCATAAAGTTGGTTTGCCGCTTTTATAATTTTTTCAGTAATTAAAAGCACATCTTGATTGATTTCGTTTAATAAAGTTAACATGTGTTCTTGATCTTCACTCGTTAACCGAAACACTTTTTCAATTTTTGAACGTTCTAGTTGTTGTCCATTTTTCTTGCCGAACGCTAATCCGTTTCCCATAACGATACGTTCTTCTCCATTAATCTTGGATAATACAACATTATTGTTTAAGATTTTAGTGATTTTCATAAAAACATTCCCTTAGTTAAGTGATTTTGAAATGATAATACATTAAATATAGACGAGAATATGAGAAATAGTCAAAATATGTTGAGCATGAACGTTGATCTATAAATAGTTACTTAACCGTGAATATTGTGTAGCCAATTGCTGACTGTAATGACAATGTGCTTATTAAAAGTACAAATTTAAAAAATAATTTTACTTAAACTATGTTTCTCAATTTTAATGCTACTTATCATGAACGTTAGTGCTTGTATTCTCTTTACTAGTCATATTAGTAGGATGATCGATGAAACTATTTTTTAAGAAGTGTCTGTTGTTCCATTTCAAGTTTGAAAATGCACATTGAAAGTGTACATAGATAAATTATAAGTGCTTAAACAGCGCTTATTAAAATTATTGATATGTTATTGTATTGAACCCAAACGCTATTAACATTTTCAAGTTAATTATAATAATGAAATTAACTTGAGCGTTGGCTTTTCACAATAATCTAATTATTATTCGCGGAGATTATATTGTTCTTTCGCCATTAGTCTCAGTGGCCCATTAAAAACAATTTTAACTAAACTGTCTATTAAGGTGTACGGGTCGATTCTACGATTATCTTTCACCCAATATTTAATAAAAGATATTGTCGCACCTGAGACATAACTATGAAAATAATCTAACGGAATACCATCTATCGTATTTTTAGTTGTAATATGATTTTTCATGTTTTGATAAATCACTTGACTTAATTTTGTTTCTAATTGGCTACGTCTTTCTAATAAAAAGATGGTTTTATAAAACTCAAAATTGGCATCGATGTGAAGTACAATTTTTTTTAATTTTTCTTCGGTAAAGATACGTACAAATGCTTTAGCATCCATACCCACATAGAATTTATCTTTTGTATTTGGTGTGTTCGATAAATGTTCAATATATTCATTTTCCATCTTATTTAAAAGCGTATATTTATCTTCATAATGAAGATAAAAAGTCCCACGGTTAATATCAGCATTTTGGGTAATATCACTGATCGTTATTTTATCTAAATCTTTTTCATTTAACAATTGAATAAATGCTTGTTTAATCGCATTTTGTGTTTTTCGGACACGTCTATCTTCTGGCATAAATTCAAACTCCTTTATATTTAATAGACATTTATAGATAAAGTGTTCATTAATGAACGACTTGAGTATCATTGATTATTGTATAAGATTTACTTCCTATTATAATAGACAAGGTGATAAATATTCAACACTATGTTTTTTAAAAAGAGGAGGGATGATAAATAAATATTTTTAAAAGTAAATTACTATGGCTTACACCTATTGTAGCTATTCTAATATTTGTTATTTTTTCAATTGCTTTTTACCCAGCATTTAATCCAAAACCTAAAGATATTCTAATGGCAATAGTCAACCAAGATAAAGGTACTGACATACAAGGCAAAAATATTAATATAGGTAAGAATTTAGAAGGTAAATTAATAGACAGCAATTCAGATACGGTTAAATGGGTTCAAGTTGATAGTGAAGCAGATATAAAAAAAGGCATGAAAGATCAAAAATATTATGGTGCAGCAATTATTGAAAAAGATTTTTCGAAACATGCACTAAGTAAAACACAAAAAGTAGTTATGGACGCTAAAAAACAAGAAATGAAAGATAAAGTTCAATCTGGTGAGGTGCCAGCAGAACAAGCGAAAAAAATGCAGGAAAAAATGACGGAATCTGGAAACAATCAAAAAATAAAAACACAAAAAGCAAGTTTTAAAACAATGGTCAATGATGGCGGTGGGACACAAGTATCACAAATGGCTTCTCAAATATTGGGAGGCATGGGTGATAACATGAACCAACAAATTACAAAACAAAGCTTGTCTATACTACAAAAGCAAGATGTTGATGTAAAAGCATCAGACGTTCAAAGTTTAACGCATCCAGTTAACGTAAGTAATGAAAAAATAAATAAAGTGAGCAGTCATCAAGCAGGTGGCAATGGTCCATTCTTAATGTTTATGCCAGTGTGGATGGGTTCTATTCTCATTTCAGTATTGCTCTTTTTTGCTTTTAGAACGAGTAATAATATTGCAATACAACACCGTATGATTGCTTCATTAGGACAAATTGCTATGACAATCATTACAGCATTTGTAGGCGCATTTGCATATATTTACTTTATGGAAGCTGTACTGGGGTTTGATTTCAACAATGCAAATACGACAGCTACATTTGTTGCTCTAGCAATCATGGGGTTCGTAGGACTTATATTAGGTACGATGACTTGGTTCGGTTTGAAAACTATCCCAATATTTTTCCTTTTAATGTTTTTCAGTATGCAATTAGTAACATTACCAAAACAAATGTTACCTGATTTCTATCAAAAATATATTGTTGGATGGAACCCGTTTGCGCATTATGCTAGTTCATTAAGAGAGATTTTATATTTACATGGAGATGTCCAATTAGATACAACGATGTGGATGTTTATTGGGTTTATGATTTTTGGTGCTGCTTCTACAGTGATAGCTGCAGGAATTAGAAAACATAGCACTAAACGCACTGAGGTACCATCATAAAATTTAATATTTTGCTTAATCTATAATCTATAAAGACTCTAAAACACTTTTTAATCAAGCGTTTTAGAGTTTTTTAATGTATAGATTTATATGTTTGAAAATGAATAATAAAGATTGGTAAATGATTTAATGGGAATAATATAAATAATAGTAAATAGTTGTATTTTAACTATGATGAGTCTGGGACATAAATAGAAGTCTCAGTTGCTTATCACAATTGGGTAGTAGATAACTGGGTTAAAATTATGCTTATAGTAAGTTTTTCAACCCTAGTCATCCTTGCCGAGAGGGGACAACGAACTTCATACTAAAAATTCGATTTCTGTCCCACTCCTAATTTTATAATATGTGATAAAGGCAATGAAATTTTAAGGTTAATGCGTGCCGTGCTAATATGATAATAAAACAAATTTTATTACTAATAAATGAATTTTGTATTAAATTGATGGTATGCCACGCTTCATAAATAATAAAAAGGAGGAGGTCATTATGGCTATAATAAAAACAAATTGGAACGGTGACATTAAAGGATTTGGAAAAGTAGAAACAGAGCATTTAGACGCAAAGATTGCAGTAGCAACTAAATCAGGTGGTACTGGAGAAGGTGCGACGCCAAAAGAATTGTTAGCAAGTTCAGCAGCATCCTGTTATATCATTACATTAATGTATGCGATTGAGGCAAGAACTATTTCAGTAGTAGATGTCCAAATGGACACTGAAATTAAAGAATTAGAAAACAAAGCATTCGAATTTATACATTATCCTAAAATCACTTTACCTGAAAACGCAGACAAAAAAGATTTTGAAGAAGTAGATCGACTTTTTGAGATAGCTGACAGAGGATGTACCATTGGTAAGTTATTAAAAAAAGCAGATGTATCTATTCGTATTCAAGGAGAAGTTAATAGCTAAACACATATTGAGCATATTGAGGATTTAAAAACGCAAAATACCTTTGAACTATATTATAAATAAGAAGTGGAACGACGAAATCATTTTATAAAAATATGATTTCGTCGTTCCACTTTTTTATTTTGATGATGAGCTGACTATACTTTTAATTTCCTGGGAAATTTGATTCGCTGAGGACAATGCGCCTTCGACATGGCCACCATGGACAGTGTCGTACTCTGTGCCAGCAAAAAGTATATTGCTGAAATATTTTGGTGGTGGACCATAACTCGGGAAACTTTCGATGTTAAGTTTATCACCTTCGGTTACAGTATGACCATCTTGAGACCAATCTTTATATAAAATTTGTTCATACGCTTGTGCTTGACTACCAAAAAGTTTGGTTAATTGTTGAATTACTTCGTCCTTAATCAATACTTCAGATTTTGAATACCTTTCAGATGGAGGAAGGCTGAAGAAACCGAATAATGCAGCTTTGCCAGAAGGGATAGTAGCATCATAGATTTCTCTTAATGGACCTGACCAACTAACAACATTACCAGAAAGATTTTCATCTCTCCAAAAAGGATGTTGATAGGTTACCACAATTTTAGCTTGCGCGCCCATCCAAGTCGGTTTATTAAGTAAGTCCATTTGTAATGGCTCTGGCAGAGGCGGTATGAAATCAATTGAATTAAGGACTAATCTTGGTGGCACAGTTAAGACAACAATATCAGCATGAAATGTTTCATGCGTCTGGCTGTGTTGGTTTAAAGTAACAACGGAATAAGATGATTGATTTTCTTGGTAAATTGATTCAACTTTATGATTCAAAATAATATTATCGTCAGAAATATGGTTGTTTAATGCTGTTACTAGCGCATTAACACCACCTACGATCCGCTTGCTTCTATTATTTACGTTAGAAGCAGCAATACGTTTTGGTGATTGATTTTGAGATAATTCTAGTAAACTGTCGCCTTCATTATATTGCTCAATTGTAGAAAGGTTGTATGTATGTAATAGAGATTCGATATGCTTTTCGGTGTCTGGCCAATACCATGTGGGGCCTAAATCAAAATAATCTTTGGAATTGTCGTGTTTCGTTAGCACTCTGCCACCCAATCTTTCTCGCGATTCTACAATTTTGAAAGAGATATTGCTTTCTGAAAGCAAAGTGCCGATACGCAGTCCAGCTATACCACCTCCGATAATTAATACCTGCAATGGCATACTTAAAACACCTTTCTTTTAAAAATTTCGAAAATTAAGATAATTATAACATAATCATTATATTTTTATAAATAACGTGTTTTTTTGAAGCATATAAAACAATTAAATAAAGAAAACCGTTTGATTATATCATTAAGCGTATGAATAGATTAAAAAAGTTAAAATCAATATAAATTCATCCATGTTGAAACCTCGATGGCTTGCTATGCTTGTAATTAAATATGTTAAGTAATACGTTAAGTTTTTTAAGTTCATTGAGTGCCAAACTGATTTCGATATTCAGAAGCGCTAATTTTAAAATGTTTAGCGAAACTTTTAGAGAAGAGAAGCGGATCTTTATAACCAACTTGACGCGCTATTTCATTTATTAAGACATTGCTATGAATTAATAATTGGGAAGCATGATACATTCGAATATAAGTTAAATATGCTTTAGGAGAGCAATTTAAGTTTTTCTTAAACAGTCTAAATAAGTGACTGCGTGTTACATTGACATGATTCGCTACATCCACAATCATAATATTATTCTGATAATTTGTATTGATATAGGCAACCGCATTTTGAATATCTTTATTAATAATATCGACATTAACTGAAAATATTTTAGGAAATTGTTTTTGTAATTTGTAAGCTAAGTCATATAAGTATTGCATAATTAAAATATCATTAGAATTATTTGTATCAATTGATTTTGAAAGATTGCATATTTTTTGGATAGTATGACTTATTTCGGACGTCTCTTGATTAATAATGACATGTTTATCTACAATATGACACCGTTGTAAATAATCTAAAATTTGTTTACCGCTTAACCCAATCCAATAGTATGTCCAAGGGTTAGAAAACGACGGCCTATATTCTACATCCATCCCTTTTTCTAATAAAAACATATCGCCTTCTTTTAGTGCATGTTTTTTACCATTGTAAATAAACACCCCCTCGCCATGGGTTACGATATGTAAAACAAATTCTTTGATTACTGAATATTTATAACCAACGTTCGGCACACCAATTTCAATGCCACATTCTACTAAATCTGCATCAATATGCTTTTTTTGAAATTTTTTCCATAACACTTGCATAGAATACCTCTTAAAATATAGTTATATAGTTTATATAACCATATTTTAAGTATAAATGAAACATTTTGCCATATTTTATCATCATAATGCTATTCATAACCTTTATAAATAATTGATAAAATAAAGTTAACACATTATGAAAGCGTTTTATTTGTATAAATTTCAGGGGTGAGAAAATGAATAGACACTTAACAGGCATGCAAAAATTTTCTTTTGGATTCGGTGCCATAGGTAAGGACGCCATCTTCAACATTGTTGGTGTATTTTTAATGTTTTATATCACAGATATTGTCGGTTTAAGTCCAGCGTTTGTGGGCGTAATGCTTTTTGTTGCACGAATATGGGATGCGATTAATGACCCAATCATGGGTGTAATTGTCGATAATACACGGAATAATTTTGGTAAATTTAAAACTTGGTTAGTAATCGGGACGGTAGTGAATGCTATTGTTACAATTTTATTATTCACAAACTTTGATTTACCACAAACTGCGATGTATGTATATATATCAATTATATATATTGCATGGGGCATGACTTATACAATGATGGATATTCCGTATTGGTCTTGGTTGCCTAATTTAACGCATAATCCTAGAGAACGTGAAGAAATATCTGTAATACCAAGATTTTTCGCAAGTTTAGCTGCGTTTACTATAGGGACATTTGGTTTATTTTTTATACATAAACTCGGGGATATATTTGGTAAAGGTAGTGATTCAATAGGTATTTTCGTATTTGCAGTTATTTGTAGTGCTGTTTTTATATTTACAATTGGTGTCACAGTATGGAAAGTACCCGAGGATAAAGAAATGGAACAACAAACAGGTATTAAGGTGAATTTTAAAGATATTGGTAGAATATTATTTAAAAATAAAGAATTATTAGCAATCATGGGTGTTTTACTAACATTTAACCTTTGTTTACAAACACTGAATGGTTCTATTATCTATTACTTTAAATATGTAGTAAATGCAGAGCATTTATTTGCTATTTTCAATGCAATGATTCTTTGCGAAATGCTCGGTTTATTAATGTTACCACGTTATATCAAATGGGTAGGGAGAACCAAAGCTTTTAATACTTCAATTACACTCATTATTGTAGGTTTATTATTTATTTTAATTTCAGGTTTTGTCGCACCACAAAGCGTCATAACTGTAATTGTAGGCGCAGGCTTACTACGGATTGGATTAGGATTTATGATTGGTATCACAACAGTTTCGTTAGCAGATGTTATCGATTACGGTGAAGTTAAATTTGGACAGCGTAACGAAAGTGTAATTACGTCAACGAATACATTTTTAACAAAAACTTCACAAGCTGTAGCTGCGCTTATTGTAGGGCTTGGATTATCCATTTTAGGCTATACACCAAATGAAGCGCAAACAGCGCTGACAATTAATGGGTTACGTATTTTAATTATCATATTGCCTATCATTTTCGTAATCTTAGCTGCATTTTTATATCATAAAGCTTTTCATTTAAAAGGTGATTTCTTAACGGATATAGAACAGACGCTGCAGAACAAACGTCAGAGAGAACACAAAGAACGTATGAGTAAATAAAGGAGGAAATAATCAATGATAGAACAACAATTTCATGAAAATATAGATATTCAACATGTAAATACTTTGCCACGTCGTGCATTTTATATACCTTATCAACCGGGAGAGGTCGCTTACCGTTTAGAAACACGTTATCAAACTAATAATGTAACGTTGTTAAATGGAGATTGGTGTTTTGAATATTTTAATACATTAGCAGACTGTTTGAATACGAGTAGAGAAGTGGATAAACATCATATTCCTGTGCCGTCAGTTTGGAATTTATATGGGTATGATCAAATACAATATTTAAATACACAATACCCGATACCATTTGAACCGCCATATGTCCCTAAAGAGAATCCATGTGGCCGCTATACAAGATCATTTGAAGTGACAACATATGATGAAGACAGTGACTATCACTTAAATTTTGAAGGCGTAGATAGTGCGTTTTATGTATGGATTAATAATCAATTTGTTGGTTATAGCCAAATTTCTCATTCGATTTCTGAATTTGATATTTCCAATTTGATTCATGATGGTATTAACACGATTCAAGTACTGGTTTTAAAATATTCAGATGGTACATATTTTGAAAACCAAGATATGTTCAGACATTCAGGTATTTTTAGAGATGTCTATATTTTAAAACGTGCAAAAGCACGTATTAACGATTTTAAAATTGAAACACGTGTCAATGAAATGCTAACTCAAGGCGCAATTGATGTTAAATTAGAAGATAAACAAGATTTGGGCAAAATTAAGGCACACGTATATGATCCTAAAGGCGTGCTGATTCAAGAAAAAGATATTTCAAACAACTATAGTTTCACAATTGAAACGCCACAATTGTGGTCAACTGAAAATCCAACACTATATACTGTGACACTGTCTACTGAAACAGAAGTTATTACACAAAAAGTTGGTATTAGAGAAGTACAAATCAAAGATAATCAATTTTATATCAATGGCCAATCTATTAAATTTAGAGGTGCTAATTATCATGATAGTGATCCTCGAACAGGTTATGTGATGAGTGAATCACAATTTATGAAGGATTTAGCATTGATGAAACAAGGCAACTTTAACTCGATTCGTACAGCACATTATCCTAAATCGCCATTATTCTATGAATTAGCAGACCAATACGGATTTTATGTGATGAGCGAAGCAGATTTAGAAACACATGGTGTTGTTAGGCTTTATGGTGATGAAAATACAGATAACTTTAACATTATTACAGATGACCCGCAGTATGAAATACCAATAATTGAACGCATTGAAGCATCGATTACGCCGTTAAAGAATTATAGTTCAATTGTATCTTGGTCTATGGGCAATGAATCAGGCTTTGGTGTGAATATGGTCAAAGCTATGGCACACGCCAAAGCATTAGATGCGACACGCCCATTACACTATGAGGGCACTTTCCATAGAGACAAGTCAAAATCATATGATTTATCAAATGTTGAAATGATTAGTAGAATGTATCCTTCACCAGACGAAGTAGAAACAGCATATCTGACAGATCCTAGTTTAGATAAACCATTTATACTTTGCGAATACGCACATGCAATGGGGAATTCTCCTGGTGACTTGCACGCTTATCAAACACTTGTAGAACAATACGATAGTTTTATTGGTGGGTTTGTATGGGAATGGTGTGATCATGCCATTCAAGTTGGTCAACATCATGGTGATCCTATCTTTAGATATGGTGGAGATTTTGGAGAAAAACTGCATGACGGTAACTTCTGTGTTGATGGTATTGTTTGCCCTGACCGTATACCACACGAAGGATATTATGAATTTAAACACGAACATAGGCCTGTTAAATTAATACATGAAGCAGATGGTATTTTAAAATTGCGTAATCAACTAGATTTCAGTAGTGTAGAGCACTATTTAACTATTGAAGGTACAGCAACTTATTTAAATGGTGACAAAAAGATATTTGAAATTATGATGAATAACTTTGAACCACATAGTATAAAAGATGTCGATTTAAGTGACTATATTGAAATGAGTGAATTAAGTGATGTGTTATTACGTTATAAATTGAAAAATGAAGAACCATTACGCCATAATCATTTTGAACTAGGTCATGATCAAATTGTCTACCAACGACAACCAGTTGGGTATGATACTACCCAAGAAAATGGTGAATTAAGCTATAAAGAAAATAATCAAAGCATTACTATTGCAACAAATGATAGGCAATATGCCTTTAATAAAGCAGATGGTAGCTTAGCGTCTGTTATCCATAAAAATGAGATTATTTTAACCCAACCTACAAAAAACAATGTTTGGCGTGCGCCTACAGATAATGATATTAATATTAAAAAGGATTGGGCGTATTTAGGCTATTATGATGCAATTACGCGCATACGTGATTATAAAATTATAGAAACTGATGATGCGGTCAGTGTTGATTTTGAAATTGTAATAATTAATGATGTTGTTCCTCCTATACTACAGGGATCAATGACATGGACAGTATATAATGATGGACGTCTTAATGTGAATTACGATTTAGAAAAAGATACAGAAGGGCCGTTTTTACCGAGGTTTGGCTTAGCTATGGTGTTGCCAAAAGCATTTGAATCAGTAACTTATTACGGTAATGGACCATTTAGTAGTTATCCAGACAAAGGCGTAGCGAACTATTTAGATTATTTCGATACAACTGTCACAGATAACGGTGATAATCATATCAAACCACAAGAAACAGGCAGTCACGATGGTACAACTTATGTAAACATTTCAAGTGACCAACATCAAATGGTTGTATCTAGCAAACAACCATTTAGCTTCAATGCAACGCATTATACATTAGAAGACCTAACACATACAAAGCATAAAGATCAATTAGTAGAAGGTAATACTTATTTATATATTGATTATGCACAAAGTGGTATCGGCTCTAATAGTTGTGGACCAGAATTAAACAAAGATTACCGTTTAAACGACAAACATATCAACTTCCAATTTGAATTAAGATTTGAATAAATGAAGTAAGACCCCCACAAAATCAAACGCATTTTGTGGGGATTTTCTATTTTTACAACCGCTACTTCTAATTAGAAAATTAAACTATTTTGAGTTGTGGTTTGATACTTCAACAAAATAAGTGGTAATAAATAAATATAAAATAACTAAAATAGTTTAGTTTGATTTAAATTTATTTTAAGTATATCTGTATATATAATGAGGGGGTAACCATGAGGAAAAATATTTTAAAGAAGTATTTTAAATTGAATCAAATGATTATCGTGAGTAGTTTATTTATATTAAATGTTCTAAGTATTTCGTTTTTTAACTCAACTAAAAGTGATGCATCTGAAACATGCAATATTGAAAAGTCCAACACTCTAAATGCATACCGTATTAATTATGAAGTTGCTAACCGAAATCCTGATAAATATGAATCTATGGAAGAGCTCCAAAAAGAAACGAAAGAAGGTGTTGATTGGAAAATCAATACGGAAAAAAATGATAGCAATACAATTATTGCAGCTATGCACGGAGGCGCAATTGAACCAGGTACTACAGAATTAGCAAAATATACTGCCCGACTTGGCAACTATAATTACTTTTCATTTGAAGGTATTAGAAATGCAAATAACTCTGAATTACACGTCACATCAGTAAATTATGACAATGACGTATTGCACGACATGGTTTCAGATAAGCAATATAGTGTAATGATCCATGGTTATAAAGGCGATAAAGCTGTTGCATATATAGGAGGTAAGGATGAACAATTACGCTCAGAGATAACAGATGAATTAAAATCCAAAGGAATTAAAGCTGAAGAAGCGCCTGATTTAATTGAAGGTCGCGCAAATAGTAATCCAGCCAATATGAATGAAAAAGGAGAGGGTGTACAAATTGAAATGACAACTGCTTTAAGAGAACAGTTATTCTCTAATAATGATTTAAGTAGTCAATCGAGAAATGATGAGTCTAATTATAGTGCGACTATGTTAGATATGGCCAAAGCAATTAATCAAGCAATTAACAAAGTGAAATTAGAAGAATGACGAGAGATTCAGCTCAGTTTGATTGAAGTTTATAATTGGCCTAATTTAAAATAAGTTAATCGGAATATACTATTTATATATAATTATAATAAGTAATTAATAATAAAAATGACTAGATTTTGGACAAGATGTATCAAAATGCGCTAAAACCTAGTCATCATATTCATACTATGTTGATTAAACGATAAGACTACGAGTATAGCCTAGGGATTAAAATGAGCTTAATTTTATTTTATTATCCTCTCTTAATAAAAGCGCACAAATAAATCCGATAATGAGTAAGCTACCTGCTAGGTAGAAACCAGTTGCCATTTTGCCAGTTAAATCGGTTAAGTAACCTGTTAAATAAGGTGCTAATATAGAAGCGGTCATACCAATAAAGTTATAGACGCTAAAAGAAGTGCTCAATGCATCTTTAGGCGCATTGTCTGATACCACAGCGATGAGTACAGGGTTAGTACTTATTTTTCCAACAATACCGTACCCAATTAAAGCAATATATAAAACCCATAAATTATGAAACATCACTATAGATATTGTAAAAATAAATGCTAATGGCAACATGATAATGAGCACTGGACGACGTCTACCTAAACGATCAGATACCCAACTAAAGAATAAAGATCCAGATATCGCTGCCCAAGGTACAAGTGATGCGACAAAAGCGATTTGTGCGCCACTAATACCTCGTTCAGTTTCTAAGTAAAAAGGTAACCATGTGATAATCATAAAAAAACCATAAATAGAACAGAAAATAATAATATAAGCTAAAATAAGGTTTCGATTTTTAAACAAACTTGAAAATTTAAAATTTTCCTGAACTGAGTCATTAGAGATGATGGTTTGCTTCGGTCGTTCTTTGATCACTTTATACATAAGCAAAGCTAAAATAAGTACTGGAATACCCATAATAATGAAGGGTACACGCCAATGCATACCAAATTCTTGAACCGTATAACTTGAAATAAAATATCCAATGGATGTCCCAAAAGCCATGCCGCTATTAATCAGTGCGCTACCTAACGTGATATGCTTTTCAGGAATTGCTTCCGAAGATAAGGCATATTGTGGCCCATAGTATGCGCCTTGTGCCAGTCCTACCATGAGCCAAGCAAACATGAATAGGAAGAATGATGGCATAATACCTGTAACGGCTGTAAATATACCGAAAATAAGCATGCTAGGTACAAGTATTGTCTTACGGCCGATTTTATCCCCTAAAACACCTGAGGGAATTTGAGTTAATGTGTAACCAACAAAGAAGATACTCATAATTAAACCTAACTGTGCATTGTTTAATGAAAATGCCTGTTTGATGTCTCCCATAATAGGGTTTAGAATCGTTCGGGCAGCGTAAATCACGAGCCAACCCAACGTGAAGATAGTAACTAACTTAATCCAATATGTTTTATGGATAGGTGTTGTTTCTTGTTGCATATAAGATACTCCTTTCATAAATTTATTCAATTTAATAGTAACTATTTTCTGGGAAATATGCTTTAGTAAAACTGACGAAAACATTGTGTGAAATTGAAATAAATTACATCTTTTAATTTTTAAATTAAAATTTCTGAGTGATTGAAATTTGCACTGTAATATAATGGTTTTGATACAATTGATAGTTTCAATTAATTGTTATTATGGGTATGAAATAACAAAGTCTTAACATAGGTTGAAGGAGTGTACGTTTTGAATAATGTATTGGAATTCGAAAAATTATTAAAATCGTTAGATGCACAAAAATATGGCGCATATAAACGGATCAAAGGTGAATATCAATTTGAGCACTTTCGTTTAGCTATAGATCATATACAAGCAGATCCTTACGCGCCACCATCTAAAGTACGTATCAAAATGAAACGAGATATTGCTAAAATACCTAATGAATTATTAGACTCATCGACTAAAATCATTGCTGTATCTGATTTTTTAACAAGAACTTTTAGCAATCGCATTAAATCCGTTCTTAAATCTGATAGATTTTCGAAAAAATCTCCAGATATTGTTATAGACCATTGTGGACAAGAGATATTAAAACGGACCTCTGTAACTATCAATAAACGTGATATCGAAGTCCGTTTTGAAGTCGGTTTACCAGCTGCTGGAAGAAAGATTTTAGGAAAAGTAGCTGATCACATATTTATAGATCTAGTACCCAAAATAGTAGAACAATCATTATTGTATAAAAATTTGAATCAAGCGGCCTTAAATGAACAAGTGATATTGTATACAGATCAAGTATTTATACGTGAAACACTCAAACTTCAACATTTAGTTGCTTTTGTGGCTAATGATTCCATATTACCGAGAAAAAGTGGTGTATCTGGCAAACCATTACCTGGTGCTGTTTCATTCCAAAGCCCTAAAAAATTTGAAATTCAAATGACTTTACCCAGTGGTAAAATAGTTAAAGGGATGGGTTTACCTGAAGGTATAACGTTGATTGTAGGCGGTGGCTTTCATGGCAAGTCCACATTACTTGAGGCCTTAGAGCGTGGTGTATACCATCATGTGCCTGAGGATGGTCGTGAAATGATAATTACACGTGAAGATGCAATGAAGATTCGTGCAGAAGATGGCCGTAGTATTGAAAAGGTGAATATTGAACCATTTATCAATAATTTACCAGGTAAAAAAGATACTACGCAATTTTCTACTGAAAATGCCAGTGGCAGCACATCACAAGCTGCGAATGTCATGGAAGCTTTAGAATCACAAACATCATTATTATTGATAGATGAAGATACCTCAGCGACTAATTTTATGATTAGAGATACTAGAATGCAAAAATTAATAGCGCCGGACAAAGAGCCTATTACACCCTTTGCTAATAAAGTTAAGCCTTTGTTTGAAGATTACCAGGTTTCAACGATTTTAATCGTAGGTGGTTCAGGTGATTATTTTGAAGTGGCTGATCAAGTACTCATGATGGATGAATATATACTAAAAGATGTTACAGATAAAGCTAAAGCAATTGCTGAGACAGATAACTATCAACCAGAACATGGTCTTCATTATCAATTTGGTGAAATACCCAAAAGAATTCCATTAAAATCTAGTTTTTCTAATAAAGGCAGAGACCAACGTTTTAAAGTGAAAGGTATGCATACAATTTTATATGGTAAAGCACGTATCGATATTTCTGGTTTGGAGCAACTTGTTGACTCAAGCCAAACCAATTGTTTAGCCATGATGATTGATTATTATCAAAGTAATTTATTAAATGAACAAGACACTGTGTCCCAAGCAGCTGATAAAATTTTTGAACTTATTGATGAAGCAGGATTAGAGGTTATCTCACCTCATGATGGACACCCTGGTAACTTAGCATTGCCTAGAAAGCAAGAGTTCTGTGGCGTCCTTAATCGCTATAGAGGATTAAAAATTAAAGGTAAGTAAGTATAAGTGTCTGGGACATAAATAGAAGTCTCAGACGCTTATGAAAATTGGGCAGTAGATGACCGAGGTGAAATTATACTTATAGTAAACTTTTTAACCTTAGTCATTCTTGCTGGGGCGAGACAACGAAATGCTTATTAAAAAAATTCGATTTCTGTCCCACTCCTTTATTATTTATAAAAAGCGTTGTAAGTAGGTGGGTGGGTAGCCTGAGGTCATACATACGTGAGCCTACCAGTTAAGATATAAAGCTGTATAGCAATGTGTAATCTAACTGCACATATAACATGCTCCTTGTTAATAGCTTTTGAAAGAAAAATTTATGATAGTCTCATCAAACTAGAGTCCGCCAAAGTAGACTGACCAGTCTTTACAAAGAGAATAAGATTTCTGTTCGTTACTCGTTGCTCATGATTCTTTGTAAGTATATTCTATAATATCAGCAGGTTGATATTAAAGTGCTTTACAAATAGCGTCTAGAGTAGAAAAACGGAGTGCTTTTGCTTTTCCTGTTTTTAAATTGGATAAATTTGCTACTGTAATATCAATTACGTTTGCTAATTCACTAAGTTTTATTTTTCTATCAGCTAATATGTGATCTAAGCGAACTACAACCATTTATAAAATCTCCTAACCAGTATAATCAAATTCACCTTGCAAAAATGCACTATATTTAAATACATTACCGATAACCTAAATAATAATATCAGCAAATATAAGCGTAAAATTGAAATTAAAAAAGAAAGCACTGAAAATTTTGGTATCATTATCAATGAGTGTATATAATTTACTATTATGTCTTGAAAAATGATATACCGCAAAGTTGCCAGCTAGTTTAATAATGGGTTCGAAAAGGCCTAATAATACGAAACAGTATGAAATTAAAATCATTATCTTAGCATTCTTATATGTGAAAATACAACCTCTACTCACATTTTTGAGCCATTTTCTTATTTGATCAATAATTACAATATACAAAGCGGTTAATAGAGCCATTAATAATTGTATTAATACAACAGATGGTTTTGAAAAAGTAATACTATTTAAAACATGATTTGTAATATTTTGCGCAGTTACGCGTAATGAATTAACCCAAAAAGATTTATTTGCTTTTGTGTATTAATAAATGAGGACCGGATGGTTAAGATTGCGATTATTACCATAAAAAATAAGGTGTGGTTAATACTATAATAGAGATAACAGTTAAAGTTTTTATTAAGATAATAAAACTTATATTATTAATTGTATTCATATCAATTCTCTTTTTTAATTTTCTATCTACATTACATCTTTATTTTATCGTAATTCAATATTTTTTATCGAATAACGATAACTATATATTTTTAATTATCATCTAATAATTAGATATTATAAAAAAAGAAAATATAACAATAATAATGTAGAATAATTATAAGTGTTTTAAGCAAAGGGGGATTGTTTTATGCAAGAGGAAGATTATAAAATTTTAGCGATGCTTAATAAAGAACAAAGCTTTACTAAAGCTGCCAAACGATTATTTATGTCTCAACCATTACTTTCCTATAGATTGAAAAAAATTGAAAAAGATTTTGGTATTAATATAGTTGAAAAAATGGGAAATCAATTTAAGTTCACACCTGAGGGGGAGTATCTAGTCAAATTTTCTAATAAAGTTTTATTTGAAATTCAAAATTTAAAATCAAATATTAATGAACTTCGAGAAAATTTGAAAGGTAATATGAAACTAGGAGCAAATACAAATTTTGCTATATATACGATGCCAGAATTAATCAAACAATATTATCAAGCCTATACAGATATTTATATGTCTATGACAAGTGGTTGGAGTATTGAAATTTTGGAACAAATGGAAAATAATGACCTCGATGTGGGTATTTTAACAGGTGATTATGATTGGTATGGTCAGAAAATATTATTGAAACGTGATCCATTAACAATTATTAGTAAAAAATCGATAAGTTTGAAACATTTATATCAAGAATACCGAATTGTTTATAAATCACATCAAAATTTCAACACCTATATAGAACTAGAAAATTCAATTACTAAATCAATCAATGATTGGTGGAATGAACGTTACGATACGTATGCTAGAAACATATTTCAAGCTGATAAAATTGAAATTTGTAAAAAATTTGTAGAGAAAGGGATGGGATATGCTATCGTTCCTAAATCCTGTATTTTAGATAGTGATTCGTTTTATACTAAGGATTTGAAATTTAAAAATGGTGATAGTATCACAAGAAATACATGGTTATTGTATAGAGAAGAAGCCATGAATAATGATATAAAAAACTTTATATCATTTTGTAAGATATATTTTGAAATAGAGTAATTTAAAATAGCGTTAAGTGGTTTTTTAAGCTGCTTAACGTTTATTTATTATCATTTGTAAACGTTTTTATAAGCGCATAAAGAAATTTTATAACCCTCTGTACTTTATAACAAAATCACCTAAATAAACATGATGATATCAATGCTTTTAAAAAAAATATCCAGTTATAATTTGTCAGACTATTCAGAAACAAAGTTGCTGAATTGCAAACATGGTGCTAAACTTCAACTAATTTGAAGGAACCTTCAAATCAAAGGGGGATTGCCATGAAAGCTAAAAGACAAATAGATTTGTATATTTTAGGCATGGTTTTAGCAATATTAACATTTTGGCTTTTTGCACAATCAATGATTAATATCATTCCAACAATGCAAAAAGATCTAAATGTTTCATCAGGTATTTTAAATATTTCCACGAGTCTAACTTCGTTATTTTGTGGATTGTTTATCGTAGTTGGCGGCGGTATTTCAGATAGACTTGGGAGAAAGAAAATGACTTACGTTGGTTTAGTCATTAGCATCATTGGTTCATTGCTTGTCATTTTGGCAAGAGAACCTGTTTTATTGATTTTTGCAAGAGTACTTCAAGGTTTATCTGCGGCACTTGTGATGCCAGCTACATTAGCATTGATTAAGACAACATTTCAAGAAAGTGAACGACAACGTGCTCTGAGTTATTGGTCATTTGGTTCTTGGGGCGGTGGCGGTATAACCACATTTGTAGGTGGATTAATCGCTACATATTTTGATTGGCGAATGATATTTATTCTTTCTATTGCGATTGCAGTCATTGCGATGGTTTTATTGAAAAATATAGAAGAAACGAAAGTTGCTAAAGTAAATAAAGAAAAATTTGATATTATTGGCTTTTCAATTTTTGTAGTCACTTTATTAGTTATTAATATTATTGTGACACAAGGACAAGACTTAGGATGGGCAAGCTTTCCTATTGCGGCATTATTCATTGCATCTATCATATTAACATTTATATTTATCTTTTTTGAAAGAACGAGAAAACATCAATTTATAGATTTTGAATTATTTAAATCTAAACCATTTACTGGTGCTGTACTTACCAATTTTTTGCAAAATGGTATTGCTGGCACAATAGTTGTCGCGAACACGTATATTCAGATTGGAAGAGGGTTTACGGCTTTTCAAACAGGGTTACTGACATTGGGCAATATTATAGCTTTGTTGTTGATGATACGCGTGGGGGAACGATTATTACAAAAAGTCGGCCCTTATAAACCAATGTTTATCTCAATTATTATAGCAAGTGTTGGTATGAGTTTTGGAGCATTAACATTTTTGCCTAATTTAGTATACATTATCGTTGTATTTATTGGATTTTTAATTGCAGGTATTGGCATTGGTTTGTATGCAACGCCTTCATTAGATACCTTATTGGTTAACGTAAGTGACGACAAAGTAGGGATTGGTTCAGGTATTTACAAAATGGCGAGTTCTTTAGGTTATTCATTTGGTATTGCAATTTCTACCGCAATATATACTTCATTTGCTGAGCTGTTTCACAATGAACACTTGGCAGGAGCACTTGGTATGTTAACACCATTAGGTTTCGGCATTATTTCAATCGTTATTTTGATGGTGACAATGTATGAGAAGTCTTTAAAAGCTGATTGTATATAAACACATTTTAATTAAACGGGGGTATTTTAGTATGATGAATCCAGAAGAAAAACAAACATTAAATTTACCATTTACAGGTATTTGTACATTTGGTAAATATCCAGTATGTGATAATATTGAAAAATTGCCAGATATTAACGCAGATGTGGCAGTAATTGGTGTGCCTAATGATATGGGGACACAATGGAAATCAGGCGCACGTATGGGCCCACGTGGTGTGAGAGAAGGTTCTACACTATATAGCTTTGGGCTAGAAGGAGCTTATGATATTGAAAATGATATCACATATTTAGGGCCAAAATGGAAAGTATTTGATGTAGGTGACGTGGATATTGTACATGGAGACATTATGCAAAGTCATGATAATACCGAAGCAACATTACGAAAAATTGTTGATAAAGGTGTCATGCCAGTCATTATCGGCGGAGATCATTCAATTACTGCTGCTACAGGAAAAGGTGTTGAAGCTTTAGGACCATTCCATGTGTTGCAAATCGATGCACATTTAGATTGGGCGGACCATCGTTCAGGACAAAGATACGGTCATGGCAGTTGTATTAGAAGATTGTCTGAAATGGATCATGTTAAAAATATATACCAATATGGTATCCGAGGCATTAGCAGTAGTTTAAAAGAAGATGTAGATGCGGCTCGTGATTATGGTGCAACTATTTTGTCACCGAAACAAATGCGTGAAAAAGGTCCTGAAAATTTAGCAGCATTAATTCCGGAAGGCGAAAAATTATATATTACAATTGATATCGATGGTATTGATCCTTCTATTGCACCTGGTACTGGAACACCATCTCCCGGCGGTTTACTTTATGACGAGGTGAATGAGTTATTAAAAGCAGTAGCAAAACACAATGAAGTAGTCGGTTTTGACTTAGTAGAAGTGGCACCTGTTTATGACCCGGCTGGTATGACAGGTCAGACTGCCGCACGTATTATGTTGGATTTGTTGAGTTATGTATTAAAAGAAAGAGAGTTAAAAGGCGAGAAATAAATAGATTATATATTATAAAAAAACAGAGTGGCTATAGACGACAACAAGTTTATAGCCATCTTTTTGCATTAAAATATAAAAAAGAAAAAGCCGCCACAGGTGAGACTACCTTGCGACGGCTTACAATCTTTATTAATATTCAATATTTGGTGCCTGATTTACATGTTGTTGATAACGTTTAAGGCCTGCGAATGCTAATGCACCTATGGCTACAACAATTAATAATTTTTTCATAAATTTCGCTCCTTTAAGTGAATCAATGATAGCAAAGTATCTTAAAAAATACCAATGAACAATAGGCATGAGAAAACGATATTATTACCTTAATGACTCAATTTCTAAGAAATTGAGAACAAGGTGTATTAAAAATGGGCATGTGACTATAGGTTCATAAATAAGTGTTTAATCGTATCTTAGTCTAAGTTCATTTTAGATTTTCACACTTAAGCAATCAAAAGTCTATTCGTAATAGTTTAATTCAAGATCTTTTGAAGTTTGACGACGTGTTTTTCTCATTAAATCAACGTCATCAATTAATGATTTACCATAAGAAGGAATCATTTTTTTGATTTTAGGTTCCCAGTCATTTTTATATTCAGAGAAGTTTTTCTCTAATACTTCTAATGCAACTGATACAGAAGTTGATGCACCTGGTGACTCACCAAGTAATGCAATGACAGAATGATCTTCAGAATTTACAACTTCTGTTCCAAATTGAATAAATCCTTTACCATATTCTTCTGTATCTTTGATTACCTGAACACGTTTGCCTGCAGTATATAACTGCCAGTCTTCATCACGTGCTTCTGGGTAGAAAGTACGCAAGTGATTCATGCAACCTTCTTTTGTCATTAAAATTTGATCAAATGAATATTTAAGTAACGGTAAGTTTTTCACTGCCGCTGCTAATAATGTTGTGATGTTATATGGTTTAACAGATTTAAATAAATCTAAGTTTGAACCATATTTTAAGAATTTAGGTCCGATACTTGCGAATGGTCCAAATAATAGTGTTTTTTGCCCGTTAATGAAACGTGTATCTAAATGCGGTACAGTCATTGGTGGCGTGCCTGGTGGTTCTTTACCATATACTTTGGCACCATGTTCTTCAATCACATTTGGGTTTGTACATGTTAGGAATTGACCTGTGATAGGGAATCCGCCTAAATGTTTACTTTCAGGGATACCTGTTTTTTGTAGTAATGGAATAGCGGCACCACCAGCACCGATAAATACATAATCAGCCAATTGTGTTTGTGTTTCACCAGTATTCACATTACGTATATGAACTTCCCATTTACCGTCATTACGTTGATTAAAATCAAGTACTTCATGATGATATTGAATCTCTACATTTGGGTCTTTTTCAAGGTTTGCCGCCATTTTACGAGTTAATTCGCCAAAGTTTACGTCTGTACCTTCATTAATTTTGCTGGCAGCCATAATATCACTTGCGCTATGACCTTGCATCATTAATGGAATCCATTTTTTCATTTCTTCTATATCTTCAGTATATTCGATATTGTCAAACATAGGGAAGTTTTTCATAGCTTCATAACGGTCTTTTAAAAACTTGACGTTATTTTTACCTCTTACAAAACTGATATGTGGTAATGGATGAATGAATTCTCTAGGATTTTCGATATATTTATTTTTAACTAAGTGACCCCAGAATTGTTTAGAGATTTCGAATTGTTCATTAATCTCTTTTGCTTTTTCAATATTAATTGAACCATCAGGTTGCTGTACTGTGTAGTTTAATTCACAAAGTGCAGCATGCCCAGTACCTGCGTTATAACGCTCGTTTGAACTTTCCTCGCCAGGACGATCTAAACGTTCGTATACTTTAATATTCCAATCTGGTTCAAGTTCATTAAGCATAGAACCAAATGTTGTACTTAATACGCCGGCGCCAATAAGAATGACGTCTTTTGACTCAGTTTTAGCCATAGTTCCTCACCTTTCATTCTTAATAACATCAGTAACAATATGTCATACATTGTCACTCATCTTATGTCTTTATTTACTATTATATTACGCTATTCTCACATGTAAAAATACATATTAGTCATAGAACATATTCTGCTATGGAATACGTCGACATACATATAATTATTTACCCTATATCATGCATATAAATCATAGGATAGACAATTATAAGTGCTATATAGTAATTTTACATTATTTTCTTAGGAGGATACAAGTGAATATATTAACAGTAAAAATTATTGAACGTTCGGAGAAAATTGTGAAAAGCAGAAAAGTAATTTAGCAAATGACATAACTTATTAAAAAATAATGAGGTTTTAAGTGAATAAAATGTTTATCGCAATGTTTGAAGTGTTATAGAAATTACATAATATTGATAAGGGAGACATAATGATGGAAGATACAAAAGGTTGTATTAAGTGTGGTAATACTGAAATTGAAGAAGGAACGTTATCTGCTACCGGTTCAGGGTTATCTAAAGTATTTGATGTTCAACATAATAACTTTACGACAATTACTTGTTCAAAATGCGGGTATACGGAGTTTTATAAAAAAGATAAAAACAGAACGACTGATATGATTGATTTATTCTTTGGAGGATAAATCAATCCCAAAAACATCATATTTTCTATTGATTTTAGCTACTAGGAGCAGTTGTAAGTAAAATGATTACTTCAAAAACTCTAAAACCTGTGTGCGTTTTGTTCCAATTTATATTGGCTTTGTATTGAAAAACTTTGTCGTTTTGTTTATTGATAGTAAATTTAAATAACTACTTTACATCATTTATAAATGCGTAGTATTTATTCGTATATTTGTTACAATATCATCTTGTTTAAACATATTGAAGTTATTCTAATAGATTATGATTATTAAAATAGTAATAACTAAACTTAGACATCATTTTATAAGTAAAATACAATAAACTTTGTTATACTTATCATTAAAATGTAAGCGCTTACTAAATTGGTTTATAAAGGAGACTACATATGAAAGATAAAGTGATTATGGTTACAGGTGGTAGTAGTGGTATGGGGAAAGCGATGGCGAAGCGGTTTGCTCAAGAAGATGCTAATGTAGTTATAACAGGTAGATCGTTAGAACGTTTAAAGACCACGAAAGAAGAGATTGAACAACGAAAAGGACAAATTTTGTGTATTGATATGGATGTACGTGATATTGAACGTGTGCAATATACCGTAGATGAAACCATTAAGCGATATGGTAAAATTGATGGTTTAGTCAATAATGCAGCAGGAAATTTTATTTGTGCTGCAGAAGATTTATCAACAAATGGTTGGAATTCTGTTGTAGATATTGTTTTAAATGGAACGTGGTATTGTACGCAAGCTGTTGGTAAAAAATGGATTGAACAAGGACATAAAGGAAGAATTATCAATATGGTAGCGACTTATGCTTGGCGTTCTGGTCCCGGTGTTATACATTCTGCCAGTGCTAAAGCAGGCGTATTAGCTATGACTAGAACGCTAGCTGTAGAGTGGGGAGCTAAATATGGTATTGCTGTAAATGCTATCGCACCAGGACCTATAGACAATACAGGTGGTTCAGGAAAATTAAGTTTATCAGAAGAGGCGAGACAACAAACACTGAATAGCGTGCCGTTAGGGCGTATGGGCGAACCTGAAGAAATTGCAGGATTAGCTAAATTCTTATTATCAGAGGAAGCTAGTTACATTAACGGTGCTTGTATGACGATGGATGGTGGTCAGTGGCTCAATCAGAATGCGTTTTAAAAGGAAGCGGAACAACGACATCATACTTTATAAAATGAGTTCGTTGTCCCACTCTTGGTAAGGATGCTATGAAAAAGAATACAAGAGTTGAAACACTTGTATAAGCATATTTTTAACTTAATTATCTACTGCTACCACGGTGTTTAAGGCTGACGCATTATTTATGTTTCAGCCTCTTTTCTTCATAGCTGCTCTCAGTATTTTTTAGCGTTGCTTATTTATAACTATAGACTTTACGGATGGAATATCACTTTGTCAAAACGCTCTTTGTTGTTAACGAGAGCATCAAAAACCTTTGGACCTTTTCCAAGAGCCAGTTTATCTGAAATAATAGGTTCAATAATGATATCACCAGTAGACATATAATGTAGCGTCGAATGCCACTCTTTACCTGGAAATGGAGCTGACAAACCATTCCAAGAACCAAGGACATTTAGCTCATTGCGTAGTATTTTTTCGAAGTGAATTCTGTCCATTTCTATGTCAGAATAAGGAATGCCAAGTAATAAAACTTCTCCACCTTTAGTAGGTAATGTTAGTACTTGACCAATAGTGAAAGGAGAACCGGCAGATTCCACTGCGACATCCACTTTTTCAGGAAGTTCATTTATCGCTTTATCTAAGTTTTCTTGCTTTGAGTTAATGATATAGTTTGCACCAAGTGATTGTGCAATATCTAATTTATGTGAATCGATATCAATCGCTACAATTTTAGCTGCACCAAATATTTTTGCCCATTGTATTGCTAAAAGCCCAATGCTTCCACAACCCATGACAGCTACCGTTGCTCCAGGTTCCATTTTAGTTCTATAAAAACCGTGTGCGACTACCGCAGAAGGTTCTACCATTGCAGCAGTATCGAAATCAACGTTAGTGGGTATCTTCAAAACATGACTAGCAGGCAGTTTTACATATTCTGCAAAACAACCAGGTTGATAAGAGCCAATAACAAATAAATGTTCACATCTAGAATAATCACCTTTTTCACATTGCGCACATTGATGGCATACGATGGCCGGACAACCTGTGACGGCATCTCCAATTTGCAAGTGATTAACTTTAGAACCGATTGCTTCAACTATGCCAGAAAATTCATGACCAAACGTCATCCCTGCTTCATATGGACCTAACTTTTTATATCGAGAATGATCTGATCCGCAAATCCCAGTGGCGACTACTTTAATAATCACATCATCAACAGCATTGATTTGAGGCATAAGTGTATCTTCGTAGCGTAAGTCTTTAATTCCATAAAGGTTTAGAGCTTTCAAAAGCGACCCCCCTATTAAAAGATAGTTTAAATCATTTTATGAAGTTGTTTTTTTTTCTTTTGAAAAATTTAGAAGCAAAATAACTGAAAATAACGATGATATTGCAATATAACAAATGATCCATATAAAATGATGTGATCCCTCTCATTGGTCCAAGCATAAAATCAAGCATATGTTCCACCATGTTAATCACCCTTTCTTAGTCAGCTAGAGTTACTCTGCTGGACGTAATAATACTTTAATTCCATCTCCACTTTTGATGTGGTTATATCCTTCGCTCCACTGTGTGATGTCTAATTCTGTAGTAATTAATGCTTCAGCATTTACATCACCAGCACTTAATAGTTGTAATGAAGGTTCCCAATCAGCTGGTTTTTGGCTTCTACTTCCAACAACACGGATTTCTTTTTGAACAATTGTTTCTAAATCAAACGGGATTTCTGAGGATTTAAAAATACCAACTTGTACGTATTGTCCCTTTTTACGTAATAAATCTAGACCTTGTTTTGCAGCAGGAATAGCACCCGAACATTCAAGTACAACATTAGCACCATAACCATTTGTTATACTATTTACATATTCTTTTAAATCTGTTTGTTGAATGTTTATTACGTGGTCCAATTGTAATTCTGAGGCTTTATCTAAACGTGCTTTATCATGATCTAAACCTGTGATAATTACGTTAGCGCCTTTACTCTTGGCAACTTGTGCTACAAGTAAACCAATTGGACCAGGTCCCATAACGACAACCACATCATCAGCTTTAATATTTACTTTTGAAACAGCATGATGTGCGCATGCCAAAGGTTCTGTCATAGCTGCAGCTTTATAGGACACATTGTCAGGAAGATGATGTACGCTATTTGCACGTGCAATTAAATATTTTGTGAAACCACCATTTTGTTGTGTCCCTAATCCTTTACGATAATTGCATAAATTATAATCTCCGTTTTGGCAATATTGACATTCACCACAAACATAATACGTCGTTTCTGAAGTGACACGGTCACCGATGTTAAAATGATTCACACTGTTACCGATTTCAACAACTTGTCCTGAAAATTCATGGCCAAGGATTACAGGGAATTTTACGTTGTAATGCCCTTCATAAGTGTGAATGTCTGTACCACAAATACCTGCGTATTCTACTTTTATTTTAATTTCATTGGCACCAGGAGAAGGCACTTCTGCTTCTAATATTTCTAAATTACCAAATCCTGGTTTTGTCTTAACAAGTGCTTTCATAATCAAGTCAACTCCTATATATTAGTTAAAAATACTGAAGAATTTGAAAATAATATAATTCAGTATATTTCCACCTTGGTCAAGACTTGAAATTTGAGATGACCCTGATGGCATTTTTACGTTTGTACCGTCTGCCATGCTAGTAAATATAGGTGCTACGTCCGTTGCGATGTATAAAGAAATAGCAATCATTATTGTTCCAACTATTACGGAGTGAATAATATTTCCTCGTGCCGCTCCGACAATAAAGGCAACGATAAACGGTATAGTAGCTAAATCACCAAATGGTAAAACTTTGTTTCCAGGTAATATGACAGCAAGAACTACAGTGATAGGTACCAGGATTAATGCAGTGGCAATTACTGCTGGGTGCCCTAATGCTACTGCTGCATCTAAACCAATATAAATTTCACGATCACCAAAGCGTTTGTTTAGCCAAGTACGCGCAGACTCTGATACTGGCATTAAACCCTCCATAAGAATTTTGACCATACGTGGCATTAATACCATTACTGCTGCCATAGACATACCTAAGTTGATAACATCACCTGTGTTATAACCTGCTAGTAGTCCTATAATAAGTCCCAATACTAGACCAACAAATATAGATTCACCAAATGCTCCAAAACGTTTCTGTATTGTATCTGGATCAGCATTTAATTTGTTTAAACCAGGTATTTTTTGAATACCTTTCACTAAAAATATGCCTGGTGCATATGAAATCGTACTGCCTGTAGCGATAGAAACACCAGGTAAGTCATAGAATTTACTCATCATTGGTGCAGTCCAATCTGCTACTTTAAGACAAACAATTTGGAATAGGGCAGCTGCAACTAATGACTGCCAAATACTTCCAGAAATTGCATAAATCATTGCTCCCATAAATGTGTAGTGCCAGAAGTTCCATATATCAACGTTCATTGTTTTAGTTGTTTTTGTTAGCAACATAATAATATTAATTACTAAACCTAATGGAATAATAAAAGCAGCGATACTTGAAGCCCATGCTATAGAAGAAGTCGCAGGCCATCCTACATCTATGACATGTAAGCTTACCCCTAGGTTTTTAACCATAGCTTGGGCAGCTGGGCCTAAATTATCTACAAGTAAATCTATAACTAAGAAAATCCCAACAAATGCTACACCAATTGTTAAACCCGACCTAAATGCAGCACCGACTTTTTGTCTGAAAAATAATCCCAATAAGAATATAACAATTGGTAAAATGACTGTTGCTCCCAAATCTAGAAAGGCTTGAATAAAATCTACAAATCCACTCATCTCATACACCATCCTCTTTAGTTTAAAGTGATATCGGAGTTAATTAAGCTTTATGTACCGAAAATATACACAAATAGAGAATTGATTACTCCAACATTCTAAGTTTAGATAGAGATTTACTTAATTTTTTTGTAACACTTCTAAGATTTCTTTCTTCGTGTCTTCAACACCAATGCCAGTTAAGAAGTTACGTGCATTGATAACAGGGAAGTCATATTCTTTTTGTGTCATTGCTGTTGTCACTAATAAATCAGCTGTGTCAACATACGCACCGACTTCAGAAATTTTGATTTGTTTTAAATCAACTTTAATATCATGTTCTTTAGCCATTTCCTCAATTGCGTTATTTACTACAGTTGACGTTGCAATTCCAGCACCACATGCTACTAATACTTGTTTCATAATAAAATCCTCCTAGTTTTAATTTTTATATTATTTAAAAGAGTTAGGCTAATGCTTTTTCTATAATTGAAGCGATATGTGTTTTATCTTGTGATGTTGCAATAGATTTAAGTAATTGATCGTTTTGAAAAATACGCATTAATTTTTGAAGTAATGATAACTGTGTATCCTCCTTATCCATTGCAAGCATAAATATCAATTTAACATCTGTTGTTTCTTCTATTTCCCCCATAATGACAAAGGGAACAGTCTCTTTTAATACTGCCACACCGATAGTTTTTTGATAAACGTGTTCAATATCGGTATGCGGGATGGCTACAGAACAATATACGGTAGGTAGCCCTGTAGCAAATGTTTTTTCTCTATTAATGACTGCCTCTTTATAAGAAGGCCTAACATAACCATTATTTTGCATTAAATCAGCCAATTGACTTAAAGCGTCTTCACTTGATATAGCGTTTAATCCAATAACGATGTTAGAGACGTCAATTTTTAAATCTTCCATAGACGTGACCCCTTTGCTTTAATCTATTTTTGAAAATTGTCGAATCGTTTCGAAAACGTGAGTTCTTGAACCAGTTTGAATTATATTTTTAATACAATATTTATCTTGTGCTAAATCACGTAATTGTAATAAAGGTCGTAAATGTTTGAATTTATCTGTTGCAGCTATTACTACAAAGACACTCACTTCTATGTCACTGCTTAATACTAGTGGCTTGTCTAATATCAACATACTCATCGCAGTACGATTTACATTTTGGTTGTTTTCAGCGTGAGGTATAGCAATATTTTGGTTGATAACCATATATGTGTCATCAAATGATTCAACCATCGTCTCAATGTAATCGTTATTGATATAATCTTGGATGAAGAGTGGTTGAGCTGCCTGACGTATGGCTTCTTCTACTTCTGTAATGTTGCTTCCAAATTGAATATGATGTTTAGGTAATAAATCTTGTAAATTGAAGTGGTGAGTTAATGAAATCGATGATGTCTTAATTGATGCATATGTGTGGACATTTTCGAATTGACTTTTGATTTCATGGATTAATGCTGCTTCATTATGAATTTGGGCATGTTCGCGAATAGCAGATAACATTTTTTCTACTTGTAAATCAGTTTCAAATGAATGATTTAATTGTCCGAAGACAAGTTGTCGCAAATCTTGTTTTTCTTGAGCAGTGAGAATTGCTTTAGTGATGTAAAGTTTTTTATGAGTTAATACATGCATTGGTGAAAAAACTAAATCAAAATTCAATGAATAGTTATTAAATTCCCTTAATGATAAAGCATCTAAAAAAATGAATTCTGGAAAGACGCTGCGTAATTCTTGTAACATCATTTGAGAAATTGATGTCCCTTGTGTGCAAACTACAACGGCCTTCACTTTTTTCTCAATATCTTCATCTTGTCTTCTTAAAGTTCCACCAATTAGCATAGTGAGATATGCAATTTCGTTATCTGGCAAAGCTTGATCAAAGAATTTTTCCATTGGTTTTGATGAAATTTTAACTAAATGGAATAATTCTTTATAGTCTTCTTTCAGAGTATTCTGTAAACTATCTACATCAGATAGCCCATATCTAATTCTATAAAATGCAGGTTTCATATGAAGCATTAATTGATTTAATAAAGACTCGTGATCTTCAAATGTTATAAATGTAATTTTTTCAAACTCACTAATCATTGTTTCTAACGCTAGTCTAAGTTCAGGTAAAAATTTAACATCGCTTAATTCTGACCAATGCACACTAGTGGATAATAATTGTAATGTAATAAATAATTTTTCTTGTCGCGGAATATCTGAATAATTAGCTGTTAATATTTCGGTTGCTTGATATTCCTCAGTGTCAGATAAGTCATCGTACCCAATTAAAATGGGTGATATAGTTTTGTTATATTCGATTCTTCTAAGAATAAAATATAGTTTATAACGTAACGTTTCAGTGCTCTGATCTATAAATTTATTTTCTAAATATTGTTCGATTTTATTAATTTGACGATCAATGATTTGCAACTTGTCTTCATCAAAAGAGAGACTTTTTAAAACATCTCCTTGCGTAATATTTAATGTAAATACTTTATCTATTAAGCGAATAAATAACTTTCTGTTTTCGATTTCATTACTATTTAAGCAGTATCCCTCCTGTCTTGTGTATTGTAGCTTTACATCATAAGGTTTCAATAATTGCTTTAATTGCTTTAAGTCATTTAAAACAGTATTCTTACTTACTTTCAAATCGATAGAAAAATGATTTAACGATAATATTTCATCTTCTTTAAACAACATGAGTAAAATGAGATGCGCGCGTTGGTAAGCTGTATATACTTGCTCATTTTCCTGCTGAACAGATTCAATAGATACATTAAGAAAATTTTTAATTACATCATCAACAATAAAGAAACCCTGACTTGTACGTTCAATGATTGGACAACCTTGTTTAATTAGCCATTCATTTATTTTTTTAATACGATAACCAAGTTGTCTGCGCGAAATGTTAAACTTAGTTTCTAAATCTTTGCCTTTAATCTTTGGATTTTTAATCATTTCAGCAATGATATCAAAGTTTTCTGCGTGTATTTTGAATCCCCCCTTTGTTGTTGCATTTAATTTAGCACAGCTTATCCAAGAGTTGTACATGTATTAGACACAATTTACATCATGTTTGATGTACATCATTGTGTTTGATATGAAAAAAAGCACTTACCATCGCGTTTATGTGATAAGTGCTAATTCGCAAAAATTATTGATTTGAAATTGTGATTTTATCAATTATACGTTAGTTTGCATTTAAATTAAAATAATATATTGAATGTAAAAGCTGATTGGTTTACTAAATAACTATAAATTATAAAACGAACATTCAAAATGAACGTTCGTTTTATAATTTATACCAAAAAGAAATGATTTGTGTGTGTTAAATTAACCCAAGCCAATGCCAATAAGTTGCACTAAATAAAACAATAAGTAAATAGCCAATAATGGTTATAGGTATGCCGGTTTTTAAGAAATCTTTAACAGTAAAGGTTTCTGTGCCATATGCTAACATGGCCTGTGGTGAGCTTATAGGTAATAAAAATCCAAAACTAATAACAAATTGTTGTATCAGTACAAAACCAATAGATTGATTTCCTAAATCTAGTGTAGTAGTTAGCGAAATAAAAACTGGGATTAGAGCCGATGCTAAACTTGTAGCACTAGCGAAACCTAAATGTATTAAAATATTGAAAAGCGCAATTAATGAAATTATAATCACGATGGGATATTGATTGAGCCCCATCATGCCAAAAGTTTGGTCGCTTAACCATTGTGCAGCCGTTGTTTTTAATAGTACGTTGCCCAATGAAATACCTACACCGAAAACAATGATAGTACCCCAAGGTATACGTCTCTCGGCCTCTTTCCAAGTCATAACACCTATTTTGGGTGTTAACATAATAACTAAAGCTAACAGTATAATGGAAGATGAATCGATGGGATGAAATACTTTTTCAGTAGACCAAAATATTAATAACATAATAGAAATGGCTATTAATCTCCATTCTTTTCCTGTTATTGGTCCCATTTCTTTCAATTGTTGCTGAATTAAGATTTTTCCCCCAGAAAGTTCTCTTTCTTCAAGTGGCATAATCTTAATCATTATAAAATAAAGTGCAATAGACATTAAAATTGACCACGGTCCTGCATATAAGAACCATTGCCCCCATGAAATGTCAGTGCCGAGTTGATCGTTTATAAAATTGATAGCAACGATATTTTGTGCTGCTGCTGTTTTAATACCAATATTCCAAATTGAGACGGCCTGTACAGCAGTTATGACTAAAAGACCAGCTAGTTTACTTTGTTTAGAAACGCCAAATGCTGCTATCATACCTAGTAAAATTGGAATAACTGCACCAGCTCGTGCAGTAGCGGAAGGCACGAAAAATGCTAAAAATATAGCTACTAATATCGTTCCGATAACAATATGTTTTGTCTTATTGCCTGCTATAGACAAAACGATGAGAGCAAGACGTTTATGTAGTTGTGTAATCTGCATTGCTGTTGCCAAAAACAATGCTGCTGCAACTAATGCGAGTGCACTTGTTGCAAACCCACTAAAGGCCAGTTTTAAAGCATTGCCTGTTCCAAAAAGCGCATCACCTTTTAATAATACCCCATTTGATTGAGGGTTTCCTAAAGATTCAGATAAATTTTGTACAGGACTGAAACCCAATAATATTATTATTAAGGCAACAATCATAGTGGCAGAAACTGGATAAGTGACTGCTTCGGTTACCCATAATATAACTGCAAATATTAATATAGCTAACGCACTTTTAGCCATAAACGGTAAGTTTTCTGGTGTTGGTAAAAACATCACGATTGTCAATACAACAATACCTATTATTAACCAAAAAGGCTTAAAACGAGGTGTTGTCGTTATCGATGAATTTTTATGCATGAATATTTCCTCCCTTGTTATATCGTTCACAATAAGGATACAAATATTATTAAGTTGTTTCACTATGTTTTTGGGAAAGTTCATAAAAGTTTGCGATTTATTGATCATGCTATTCGATTGTTTTTATTAATTTTTTACATGAAATGTCATTGAAGATATGACCGAACGTAAGCATCAGAAAACGCGGGAATTCTAGTAATTGTAGAATATTAAATTAACTAAGATTAGCTAACAAATGTTAATTAGATAGTAAAGTTATTTAGAAAACAGGAGACTAGTGTTAGGGAGTGATTAAGAGAGATAAAATGTTTCAAGTTAAGTATAGTAATTGATGATTAGATTAATAAAATTACGAAGAGGCTACAATGTTAAATAATATTTTTGAATACGAATAGATACTTTGTATCTAAGTGTAGAAATAGATAAAATACGACTTGAAAAATTGATAATAAGATAGCCAAATAAAGAATCAAGTTTAAATATTGGTGAAAAGGTAATAGCAATACTAATGATGAAAATGAGAAAAATTGATATAGAAATTTTAAAAATTAAAAAAGGTGATAAATATGAATGTTAGATTTCCTATTGGTGAATTAGAATTACCTAATCATGTGACACTAGAAGATATTCAAGAATGGCTGGAAGACATTGAAGGATATGTACATCGTTTAAGACAAGTTGTAGATGATTTAAATGAATCAGAATTAGGCAAGCAATATCGTGAGGGAAGTTGGACAGTACGTCAACTTGTTCACCACATTGCTGATTCACAAATAAATATGTATCAACGTTTAAAACTATCTTTAACAGATAATAATCCAATGGTAGAGCCTTTTATACAAGATGAATGGGTTGAATTGGAAGATAATAACCTTCCAGTGGAGTCTTCACTTAGAATAATGGAAGGTATTAACGAGCGCATTGTAGCTGTTGGCAATACTTTAACTACTGATGACTTGAAACGTACATTTACGCTTAAAGGGGAAGGTAAGCATCAAATTGCCGAACAGATTGCTAAGTTGGCATGGCATGAAGCACACCATTTAGCACATATTAAAATAGCATTATCAAATTAAAGTAATTTATGTTACCGCTCAAATATAATTATTTGAGTGGTGTTTTTATATGTGAAAAATATATTTTAGAGAAAGAGTTATAATAAGTAAATTGAAATGTATATGGTAAGAATAATTGAATATATGTTTTTTAATCAGAGAAAGTTGTCACACTAATTACATTTATATTACAAAGTGTATGCATATAAAAATAGCTTTGTTGACTTTTATAATGGTATTTTACAAAGGAAAGATTTGTTTTAAAATACAATTTAATGTAATTATTATGTAAAATGGATAAGGTTTTTTAATTTTATTGTAACCTGCAAGTATTTTATAGATGTTATAGTATTTACTGGAAATTGGTTGGAACAACATTGTTTTTACAAGAGTTGGATTTCAATATCATGCGAAAATAAATTCTTAAAAATATAAAAATTAACTTGTAGGAGGACTTATTTAAAAATGAAAAAAAACAGTATTAGCATTAACATTAGCAGTAGGATTAAGTGTAACAGGATTTGCAGCAGGAAACTCAGCAGACGCAGCTGAACAAGGTGTAGATAAAGCACAGTTAGCTCAATTAGCACAATCTAATCCAGAACAATTAAATGCTTCACCAGTACATGAAGGTTCATATAGCTATAACTTTAACCAAAATGGTTTAAACTATAATTTTGAATCTAATGGTCAAACTTGGTCTTGGAGCTATGGTGAAGGTTCTAGTTCAAATGACATTTCATCAGAACAATCTACTGATGTAGAACAACCACAACAAACTGAGCAAGCATCAACTGAACAACCAGTTCAACAAGCTGCGCCACAAACTGAACAAACACAACAACCAAAACAAGAAGCTACAACAAAAGCTTCAACTCAATCATCAAGCTCAAACGAAGCTTCAAGTGGTTCATCAGTAAACGTTAATTCACATTTACAAGCAATTGCACAACGTGAATCAGGCGGAGATCTTAAAGCTGTTAACCCATCATCAGGTGCAGCAGGTAAATATCAATTCTTACAAAGCACTTGGGATTCAGTAGCACCTGCAGCTTATCAAGGTGTATCTCCAACAGAAGCTCCAGAATCAGTACAAGATGCTGCAGCAGTTAAACTTTATAACGAAGTTGGCGCTTCACAATGGGTTACTGCATAATAGAAATTTAAAGCAAATAACTTAAAATTAAACAATAAATTAAGAGCCTGGGATATCAATTTATCCTAGGCTCTTAATTTATATTAATAGCAGATGGTCCAAAAACTTTATCCTAAGCTTTAAAAAATGCTTTTAAAAGCCGCTCTTTTTTCTAGTTGTCCCACTTATTGAAAAGGACACGAAATTATTTTAGAAAATGTGATTTTATATCTTTTTTTAAATACAAATTAAAAATTAAATAAACATATGCGTTATAACGGTGAAGATTTAAAAGCTAAATTATAAAAATTCGCTCCAAATGCTTCCAGTTGGTGTAGAATTTACAGAAATCATTTCATCTTTGGTGGGGTGCTTTACACTTAATTGGGACGCCCAAAGTGCAATTTGTTGACCATGCTCATTGATGTTTTGTCCATATTTTTGATCACCATATAATGGCAAATTTTGGTTGGCAAATTGAACTCTAATTTGATGTGAGCGTCCAGTTTTTAATTGAACTTGAACTAAAGTTTTTTTATTAATTGTTTTGATGACTTTATAATTTAATATAGCTTCTTTAGCATCTTTTTTCTGGGGGTCAACAGCATATACGATATTTTTATTTCTGTCTTTCCATAAATAATCATGAAGTATACCTTCATTTTTTGAAGGAACACCATGAATAACCGCTAAATAGGTTCTATGTAATTTTTGTTTTCTTAGTTCATTTGATAACCTAGAAGCTGCTTTAGAAGTTTTAGCAAATACGATTGCACCTCCAACAGGTCGATCAAGACGATGTACTAAACCAAGGTAGACATTACCAGGTTTATTGTACTGTATTTTTATATAATTTTTTAAAATAGATAATAAATCTTGATCTTTTGAGTTATCTGCTTGTACTGGAACATTTATGGGTTTTTCTACCATTAATAAATGATTGTCTTCGTAAAGTATGTTGTTGAACATTTAATTCCTCCAATACATTATATAGTCATAATTTTTTCGTAGTTTAAAATTAAAATAACTAAAAATAATTCAAATTAAGATATTATCAGTAGATGGTTATAAATTCAATCTTATTTATATGTAATCGACATAAAAACGTTTATACTTTGAAAGGTTTGGACATAATATAAAAATTTATATATTAAAAAGTGTAACTATATAATATTTTGTCTCTAATTACACAATTGTTACATTTGGTTAAATATAAATTTATCCTTTGTCTTTGATATGAAAGAGTTTAAAATAGATTTTATTTAATTAAGAGGGCGTAGTTAATGTAATTAAGACGTAAAAAACCTAGTTATTTTTTAACTTCACTGTAACCCACAAGCATTTTATAGATGTTACAGTGGGAACTAGCAAATTTAAGAAAAGTAATTTTGCAAAAAACGAAAATACAAATTAAACAATTAAAAGT
>NZ_JAESKI010000027.1:0-38230 GCF_017892065.1 Staphylococcus sp. GDY8P120P
TTATCAATAACACGTTGTTTTGAATCAACATTTAATGTTGAATTCGGAATTAACGTTGACATATTGCAATTCAGTTTTCAATGTTCATTGTTTGTTTTTAAATATGGTGGAGACTAGCGGGATCGAACCGCTGACCTCCTGCGTGCAAAGCAGGCGCTCTCCCATCTGAGCTAAGCCCCCATAGTTTTATAAGAGTCGGGAAGACAGGATTCGAACCTGCGACCCCTTGGTCCCAAACCAAGTGCTCTACCAAGCTGAGCTACTTCCCGTATTTATTATAATATGCATTTTAAAATGGTGCGCCCAATAGGAGTCGAACCTATAACCGCTTGATTCGTAGTCAAGTACTCTATCCAATTGAGCTATGGGCGCTCTATTAAAATGATGGTGCCGAGGACCGGAATCGAACCGGTACGATGATCTCTCATCGCAGGATTTTAAGTCCTGTGCGTCTGCCAGTTCCGCCACCCCGGCAATATAATGGAGCAGAAGACGGGATTCGAACCCGCGACCCCGACCTTGGCAAGGTCGTATTCTACCGCTGAACTACTTCTGCAAATTGAAACTGGATGAGCCATAGAGGATTCGAACCTCTGACCCTCTGATTAAAAGTCAGATGCTCTACCAACTGAGCTAATGGCTCATGAAATGGTGCCGGCCAGAGGACTTGAACCCCCAACCTACTGATTACAAGTCAGTTGCTCTACCAATTGAGCTAGGCCGGCTATTCATTTTTAAAAGATGGTGGAGGATGACGGGTTCGAACCGCCGACCCCCTGCTTGTAAGGCAGATGCTCTCCCAGCTGAGCTAATCCTCCACATGATTATTATAAAGCCTGGCAACGTCCTACTCTTGCGGAACGTAAGTCCAACTACCATCGGCGCTAAAGAGCTTAACTTCTGTGTTCGGCATGGGAACAGGTGTGACCTCTTTGCCATTGCCACCAGACAAAATAACTTACTCAATATATGATACACGTTTTATCAAATAATTGCAACGGTCAATTTTACACTATTTTTAAAATTTCTTTAAAAATCATTTACATAAGACTCTGTTGCTTTCTCTTGAATTTGACGACTTTTATATATTACTTCATTTTTCGTTATTAGTCAATAACTTTTGTGTTTTTTATTTTTAAACTTTATATTTAAGATTTCAATGTCTCGTTTCCTCAACTCGACTTGAATAATCTTATCATATGAATATGTTAAATGCCAAACCTTTTTTAGTATAGTTTTATATTTTAATAGGCATTTATGTCCCAAATGTTTCTTATTACAAAAATTAATTAAAGTAATATTAACATATCTAATAATTAATAACAGTAATTACATTTATTCCCTATTAATAATATAAAAACTAGATCAGTTATCCCCCTATTATACAATATATACTGACCTAGTTTCTTGTTTCTATTTAATTGTGATACGTTTTTTATATAAACGGCTTATTTTTGTCTCATGTATGGGAATAATAGCACGTCACGAATCGAAGCTGAATCTGTAAGCAACATAACCAATCTATCAATACCGATACCTAGACCGCCTGTTGGAGGCATACCGTATTCTAATGCTTCAATAAAATCTTCGTCCATTTCATGTGCTTCGTCATTGCCTTCTTCTTTTTCGACTAGTTGAGCTTCAAATCTTTCTATTTGATCGATAGGGTCATTCAATTCTGTAAATGCATTGCCGTGCTCTCTGCCTACAATAAACAGTTCGAAACGATCTGTAAATCTAGGATCTTCTGGATTTTTCTTAGCTAATGGTGAAATCTCGATAGGATGTCCATATACAAATGTTGGCTGAATTAATGTTTCTTCTACTTTTTGTTCAAAGAATTCATTTAAAATGTGTCCGTATTTCATATTACCGGTGATTTCGACCCCATGTTCTTTTGCGAGTGTTTTTGCTTCTTCATCACTTTGTACGTTATAGAAGTCTACACCGGTAGTCTCCTTAACTGCATCTGCCATATGGATTCGTTTCCAGTTTGATTCTAAATCAATTACATCTTCACCATAATTAATTTTGGCAGTACCTAATACTTTATTGGAAATGTGTCTGATCATATCTTCCGTTAAATCCATAATATCATGATAATTTGCATATGCTTCATATAGTTCAATCATCGTAAATTCAGGGTTATGACGTGTAGATACGCCTTCATTTCTAAACACACGACCAATTTCATATACTTTTTCCAATCCGCCTACGATAAGGCGTTTTAAGTGTAGTTCAATTGCAATTCGCATATAAAGCGTAGCGTCTAATGCGTTATGATGTGTTACAAATGGTCTAGCAGCAGCACCACCAGCTATTTGATGCATCATCGGTGTTTCTACTTCTAAGAAACCTTGTTGGTTTAAATAGTTACGCATCTCTTGTAAAATTTTGCTTCGGTTAATAAACGTTTTTGTGCTATCTTGATTTGTAATTAAATCGAGATAGCGTTGACGATAACGTTGTTCTATATCTTGTAAACCATGGAATTTGTCTGGTAATGGACGTAATGCTTTAGTTAAAAGGACAAATGATTTAGCTTTAACTGACAACTCACCTGTTTTAGTTTTAAACATTACTCCGTCGATACCGACTATATCTCCTAAATCTGTTGAATTCCAAATATCAAATTGCTCATCACCCACTTGATCTTTTCTTACGTAAATCTGAATCTGACCAGATAGGTCTTGTACATGTGCAAAACCAGCTTTACCTTTACCACGTTTTGTCATGACACGTCCAGCGATGCTAACATGGCTCTCTTCTTCTTTTTCTTGCAATTCTTCTTTTGTAAATTGGTCCCAATCTTCATGTAATGGTGTAGCCATTGAAGTTCTTTCAAATTTTTGACCAAACGGATCGATACCTAAATCATATAGTTCTTGCATTTTTTGACGACGTACTTGCATTTGGTCGTTCATTTCTTCTGACATAACTTTCTCTCCTTTATGCTTCTTGTTCCACATTTTTAGTTTCTTTATTTTTTACTTATTGTTAGAAATTGTGAATCATCTATATCATTTCTTATTTAGTTTCTTTTTGATTTAAAACATTTCTAACTTTGTCTTACTATGAAAAAATTTAAATACGCTGGATACATATTTACACATTCTCATTATGACAACTTTTTTCTCTTTTCAATTCTACTAGACGTTGCAAACGTAATAAAGGGATTAAAAATTCATCTTTTGTAGAAAACACGTCAACAAGTTGTTTAGTTTGTACCAACACATAATAAATGATTCAAAGCTCAACTCATACTTCTGAGCAATTACGCTCTATCTACCTCTCAATTTTGATACTTCTTAACTGAGTTATCAGTTGTCACTAAATTACCCACCTTTTTATTAGTGAGTGGCACAATACAATCTGATGCGATGTCATTTAATGGGATAAGCACAAATGAGCGATCCAACATGCGTGGATGCGGCACAATCAAATCATCTTCTTCAATGACTTGATCACCATATAATAAAACATCGACATCTAAAGTTCTAGGGCCCCATCGTATATCTCTCACTCTGTGCAGTTGTTGCTCTGTATCAAGACATGCGTTCAATAAGGCGTGTGGTTTTAGTGACGTTTGAATTTCAATGCATTGATTTAAAAATTGAGGTTGGTCGACATACCCAACAGGTTCAGTTTCATATATTGGCGATATTTGCGTTACATGGATGCCATCTTTTTCATTCAAAATACGAATGGCCTTCTTAAGTTGTACTTCTCTTTCTCCAACGTTACTTCCTAACCCTAAATATGCATATTCCATTAGAAATTCTCCCTCACTATTTCTATACCTACACCATTATAATGACCTGGTATAGGAGGATTTTCCTTAGTGATCCTAACTTTCGTTTCCATTACACGATTATAGTGTGAATTTATACGTTTTGCAATACGTTCAGCTAGATGCTCTACTAAATTTACTGGTTTACTTTCCATGATTGCTTTAATTTCATCATATATATCACCATAGTGAACTGTATCAGTGACTTGATCAGTTTTACCAGCAATACTCAAATCCACTTTCATTGTTACATCTACAATAAATATTTGGCCAATTTCATTTTCTGCTGGTAAAGCGCCATGGTAACAATAAAACTTCATACCATTAAGAAAGATTGTATCGTGCATACTCATTCTCCTTTAAATAATCCATACTTTGTCCTAAACGAGCATTGAGTACAACGTTATGCACTCTTACACCTTTAACGCCTTTCATTATACCATATGCAGTCGTGGCTGCTGTCGCTTCATCTCTTTCAGTCGCTTTGGTATCTTTATCAACCATTTCTTTAATAAATCTTTTTCTACTCGTCGCTAATAATACAGGATAGTCTGTAGCTACTAATTCATCTAATCGAGCCATTACTTCTTGTTCTTCTTCTCTGGTTTTAGCAAAACCAATACCCGGGTCAACCCAAACTTTCTCTTGAGGAATGCCAGCCATTTCCGCTTTGTTAGCTTGTTTTAATAAATATAAGAGCATTTCTTCCACAACAGGTTCTGACCTCTGACCATCACCATTATGCATCAGTACAATTTCACCTTCATATTTGGCTACAACGTCGAATATTTTTTCGTCATACAAACCAGCCCATTGATCATTAATCATAGTTGCGCCTAATTTCATTGCAGCTTCTGCAATCTCACTTCTATATGTATCAATAGAAAGTTGAATATCAAATTGATTTAACGCTTTTACAACAGGAATTACGCGTTCCAATTCTTCTGTCACGCTAATTTCTTCATAGCCTGGACGTGTAGATATACCGCCTATATCTATGATATCTACACCTTCATCAATCATTTCTTCAGCTCTTTTGATTGCTTTTTCTACAGAATTATATTTACCGCCATCAGAAAATGAATCTGGGGTCACATTTAATATGCCCATAATTTTTGTATGTGCCATAGTCACTTCTTCCTTTCACGCTTAGATGCTCCATTAGCATTATAATTACTATTCTATAATAACGCTAATTATTATTTTTTTCAGTAAACAATGCTTAAACCATTTATAAGAAACAATTAACGAGATGCTCATTTTTAAAAAGAAACCTAGTGGTCATTTAATTGACTTTTGCATTTCAATATAAAATCAACCAATTGTTTTCCTTGAACGATTATTAATACTAAAAAAACCGATCGCGTATATACACGACCGGTTAGGAAAAATAAAATTTAATCTTCAAATGAATATAACGGTGTAGAAAGGTAACGTTCACCATTACTTGGTAATACAGTGACTACTGTTTTACCTTTACCTAATGATTTAGCTTTTTCTAAAGCTGCATAAATTGCTGCACCAGAAGAAATACCACCTAGGATACCCTCTTCTTTAGCAACTTTACGAGACATATCCATTGCTGTTTCGTTACCAACTTTGATTACTTCATCATAAACATTTGTATCTAGTGTGTCTGGTACAAAACCAGCCCCTAAGCCTTGTAATTTATGTGGACCAGGTTCTCCACCACTTAGTACAGGAGAATCTTCTGGTTCAATCGCCACAAGATTAATGTCAGGATATTTTTCTTTCAATACTTTACCGGCACCAGTCAATGTACCCCCAGTACCAACACCTGCTAAGAAAGAATCAATTGTTTTTCCTTCAAACTGTTCGACCAATTCTGGACCAGTTGTCAATTCATGTACGCGTGGATTAGCCGGGTTTTCGAATTGTTGTGGTTCATAATAACCGTATTCTTCTTTTAGTTCTTTCGCTTTTTTAATAGCACCTTTCATCGCTTCTGCCCCTGGTGTTAAAACCACTTCTGCACCGTAAGCTTTCAATAGATTACGACGCTCTTGGCTCATTGTTTCAGGCATCGTAAATACTGCATTATAACCTTTAGCAGCACATACAAAAGCTAATCCGATGCCTGTATTACCACTCGTTGGTTCGACAATTGTATCACCTGGTTTAATCTTACCTTCTTTTTCGGCTGCTTCAATCATCGCTAAGGCAATACGGTCTTTAACTGAGCCCGCTGGGTTTTGGTACTCTAGTTTTACGTAAACATCTGCTGAATTTTCATCCACCACATTATTTAATTTAACTACCGGCGTATTGCCAATAATTTCGACGATATTATTTACTGGTTTATTTGTCATAAGTATTGCTCCTTTTCATTAAAAAGTCTAAAACCTACTTTTTCTATCGGATATACTTTTCATTTTATCAGATTTTGTTTTGAATACAACTGAGAAGATTGAATATTGCAATATTTTTATAATATGCTACTGTTACACTTCTATTTTATAGCAATTATTGCATCTTTTCTAATAATTCCTGTAATTCGCTTTCTGAATATTGATATTTGTTTCTGCAAAAGTGACATTCTGCCTCTGCGCCATGATCTTCATTAATCATGCTTTCTATTTCAGCTTGGCCGAGGCCTTTGATTGCATTCAAGAATTTTTCATGACCACAATTACATTCAAAACTTGTAAGCATATTTTCTAAAATTTGTACATTATCTTCTCCTAGTACTTCAAATAGAATTTCTTCAGGTGTTAAGCCTTGATCAATCAATTTAGAAACTGGCGTCATGTTATTGATAACTTCTTCCAACTTATTAATCGTTTCTTCTTCAGCACCAGGCATAACTTGAATAATAAAACCGCCAGCTGCTTTGATAGAATTATCAGGGTTTACTAGTACACCTAAACCAACAGATGAGGGTGTTTGTTCACTTTTAGCAAAATAGTAAGTGAAATCATCCCCCAATTCACCGGATACAAGTGGACTTGAACCTGAAAAATAGTCTTTCAAGCCAACATCTTTTACTACTGTTAATGCGCCATTACTGCCTACCGCACGGCCAACATCTAATTTACCTACGTTATTTAAAGGAAAATGTGTTTGTGGGTTTGTTACATATCCTCTCACGTGGCCATTAGCATCTGCATCAGCAATGATTTTTCCAATCGGGCCTTGGCCATCCACGGTAACTGTTAATTTTTGTTCTCCTTTAAGCATAGCCCCCATCATTAATGTAGCAGTCATTGTTCTGCCAAGTGCTGCAGATGCTGTTGGCCAAGTATAATGTCTTGTTTGCGCTTCTTGTACGCTTTCTGTAGTTAAGGCACTATATGCTCTTATTTGTCCTCCATAAGCTAATGCTTTAACAATATAATCGTTTGTCATTTCTGTAATTACTCCTTTGATTTATTTTAATGTTTAAATTCATTTTTTAGTTTTCATTTAGAACTTTTTACTACTTTTTATCAATGCAATTTATTGTAATTGTTCAGGCAAAAAATTGCTACATATCTGTTTATAATGTTTATTTAAAAAATAAGTAACCATAAAAAGCTTCTTTCTACATCAATATGATAGCAGAAAGAAGCTTTTCGTTCAGTTATTAATTTCTATTGCTTGGATCATTAGGATCGCTTGGATTGCTTGGTTTATCAATGTTCGGCGGTTGTTCATGACCTGTGTCTTCATCAGAATCATCATCGCCGTCGTGTTGTCTTTCTTCTTTTTCTTTATCGATATCTTCTTCTTCTTTGCGGTCTTCTTCTTGTTGTTTATTACCGATGTCTCGTTGCTCTTTACGGACATCTTCATAAGATTTACCGTATTTACCTTCTTTAAATTCTTTTTCTTGATCACTCACAACTTTCGCTGCATCATAATCCACTTCAGGAAGTACACCATCATAGAATAGTGAATGAATTTGTTCAGCAACTAATGTTTCTTCTTTTAATAAAGACTCTGCAATTAAAATTAATTGTGATTGATGTTCTAAAAGAATGTCTTTACAACGTTCATATTGCTCTTTGATGATACGTTGGACTTCTTTATCGATTTCATAAGCAATTTGACCAGAGTATTCTGGTTCGCCTTGCATATCTTTACCTAAGAATACTTGTCCACTGCCACTGCTTGAGAATTGAACTGTACCGAGTTTCTTACTCATACCATATTCAGTAACCATTTGACGCGCGATTTGTGTTGCACGTTCAAAGTCATTTGAAGCACCAGTTGATACTTCGTTGAAGTTAATATCTTCAGAAACACGTCCGCCTAGCAAGCCACAAATTTTATCTAATAACTCTGGTTCAGTCATTAAGAAACGATCTTGTTTTGGTAACATCATTGCGTAACCGCCAGCTTGTCCACGTGGCACAATAGTCACTTTATGGACAACCTCTGCTTCATCAAGTACCATACCAATAATCGTATGACCTGCTTCGTGGTGCGCCACAATATTACGTTCTTTTTCTGAAATAACACGTGATTTTTTAGCAGGGCCAGCAATAACACGGTCAGTAGCCTCTTCTATATCACGCATGTCGATTTTCTTCTTACCTTCACGCACTGCAACTAATGATGCTTCGTTTAATAAGTTTTCTAAATCTGCACCTGAGAAGCCAGGTGTTCTTTGAGACACTGCTTTTAAATCCACTGTTTCATCAAGTGGTTTATTTCTAGCATGAACATGTAAAATGGCTTCACGCCCTTTGACATCTGGACGGCCGACTTGGATTTGTCTATCGAAACGACCTGGACGTAATAATGCCGGGTCTAAAATATCAGGTCTGTTTGTAGCGGCAATCATAATGATACCTTCATTTTCACCAAAACCATCCATTTCAACTAGCAATTGGTTTAATGTTTGTTCACGTTCATCGTGACCGCCACCTACACCAGCGCCACGTTGACGACCAACTGCATCGAGCTCATCAATAAAGATAATACAAGGTGCGTTTTTCTTAGCATTTTCAAACAAGTCACGTACACGGCTTGCACCGACACCTACAAACATCTCAACGAAGTCTGAACCACTGATTGAGAAGAATGGCGTACCTGCTTCACCAGCTACTGCACGCGCTAATAATGTTTTACCGGTACCTGGAGGCCCAACGAGTAAAACACCTTTTGGAATTCTAGAACCCATTTGTTTAAATTGTTTATTATCTTTTAAGAAGTCTACAATTTCTATTAATTCTTGTTTTTCTTCTTCTGCACCCGCTACATCTGAGAAGCGTACACGTTTTTTCTGGCTATCGTACATTTTAGCTTTGGACTTACCAAAGTTCATCATACGGCCACCACCGCCGCCGCCTCCTTGTGCTTGGCTAAGGAAGAAAATAAATAATAAGGCAATGATTAATACAGGAATTAATGTAGTTAAAATACTTACAAATACACTTTGTTTTTCTTCTTCTTTAACTGTAAATTTCAATCCATCTTGATTTTGTGCTTTGTCTGTTATTTTTTCAAGCTCTTTATCATTGTTATATAAAATTGTTGAAGAATAATCTTCATCATTTTTAGTTTTACCACTTACCATATATACATTTTGTTCAGGTTGAATTTCTAATGATTTTAGTTCACCTTTATCCAGTTGCTTAACAAATTGGTTATAAGTAAGCTGTTTTGGCATATTTCCGTTACCATTTAGCCACGAAAACAAACCAAATATAATAACGCCAATGATTGCGATAACTAGCACGTTACGAAAGGCTTTCTGCATGCGTCGTTTCCTCCTACTTCAATAATAAAACTAACAAAAATTGTAACACAATACATAAGTTTCAGGCCAGTAATTATACTTTTTGTACATATGTTAAGACCTTTGTTAATTTTTTACTTTAATAATTTTTTAGATAAGATATACAAATGTTAAAACATACGCTTTATTAAACTTCTAAAAGTTTATGTATAGGCGAGTCAATTAAGTTAACATCACTATGTATATTAACTTATATTATCTAATTACGTTTTATAGTATATAACAATATTTCATCCGATTAAATTGTACTGCTTACTTTGAATAAATTTCTGGTTTAAGTGTGCCGATAAACGGTAGGTTTCTGTATTTCTCAGCGTAATCTAAGCCATAACCCACAACGAATTCATCTGGTATCTTTTGACCCACATATTTGGCTTCGATATCTGCTTTGCGTCGGTTTGGCTTATCTAACAATGTTACAATTTCAAGTGAGTTTACTTTTCTTGATTCTAATAATTCTGTAATTGATTTTAAAGTTGTCCCTGTTTCTAAAATATCTTCGATAATTAAAAGATCTTTCCCTTCTATAGAAGCACTCAAGTCTTTTAATATTTGTACTTCACCAGTAGACTCTGTCCCACCATGATAACTAGAAACATCCATAAAATCGATAGCTAGGTGTGTATCGATGTGTTTAATAAGGTCTGTCATAAACATTACTGAACCTTTTAAAATACCTATGCAAACAAGTGGCTTACCAGCGTATGCTTCAGTGATTTTCGCTCCTAAATCTTTGCATATGCCTTCTATTTCTGCCTCGTCTAATAACACTTCTTTTAAATCATCTCGCATATTTTCATTCCTCTCCCATATTTCGTATAAAAATAGATGTTTTATATTTATTATTTAAATATAACGTACCTACCGCAATAATTTCATCATCTGCATTAACTAAAATCGGTAACTGATTTCGTTCGGTTTGTATAATTTTATAATCAATAAGTAACCTACTAACCTTTTTGTGGCCTTGTACACCATTTAGTTTGAATTTATCCCCATCGTTTCTTGTTCTGACGAGTAATGGGTAACACTCATTTGGAAAATCATTCGTAATATCAATACTATAATGACCATAGTTATATACACCTGGGTGTTGAATCTGTATTGGCACAAGAGATTCATTATAATTTGCCATTATTATAAATTTATCATAAGCGATATAAATATTCCATTTATCTGTCGTATATAATGTGCATTGACTTACATGATTTTCAATTTGCCTGAACCAAGATTCATACATTTTTTCTGTCATCGGTTTTAATATACCTAATTTCGAAACAATTATATCTAATATGATTGTTTTCAAATTATGATTTAAATTAGAAAATAAGTCTCTTGGGATTACTATTTCTCTCTTATTAGCAATACCTTTAACATACATTTCAATAAAATGATTTGCTTCTTTTTTAAGGTCTTCTAGTTGTGTGTCATGCCATGCTTTCAATTTTAACAATTGTTTTGTCGACAAATGGCAGTTACGTTCTATTGCTGGTAAAATACGATTACGAATATCATTTCGTACATACTGATTTTCAGCATTCGTTTCGTCTTCATAATAAGGAACTTCATGCAAGCGCTGGTAATTTCGAATCTCAGCTTTAGTTATTTCTAACAGAGGTTTGCACAATGCATATGACCCTCTTGCAGTAAGATACGACATACCCAAACTACTTCGAGTGGAACGCCCAGTCATCAATCGATAAAAAATCGTCTCAATTTGGTCGTCTTGATGATGTGCCGTTAATAAAATATCTGCGCCAAGTTTTTCCATCATATCATCAAACCACTCGTAGCGTTTTAATCGAGCGATGCTTTCAATACTATTCCCTTTCTCAACGACATTCGATAAGTCTAAATGATGCACGTATAGGGGAATTTGGTATGAAGTACAGAAATGTTTTATAAATGTTTCTTCTTCCTTTGCAACATCGCGAATATGGTGATTCACATGTAAGCACGTTAGTTTACGATATGTTTGAGATAAATCAGTTATTAATTGATGCAATAATGCCATACTATCTATGCCTGTAGAAACAGCCAACACAATATGTTGATGCCCATCCCAACCGGCCGTGTTAATCTTCATCATAGCTTACCTCCTTTATCATAATATGAAAGTACTCCGTATCGCTAATTATTGGTACGATTGGTAAGTCTATATACAACAAAAAAGAGACTGTTTCCTTAAGCAAGAAAACAGTCTTATATTGTTAAAGTCAAACTTAATTTAGAATCATAATAAATGTTGTACTTAAGCAATTAATTTAAGTTCTCTTGGGAACAGTCTTATTTTATATATTTTTTAGCGTCTAGTGCCTTTTCCGCCACGTCTAGATTCAGTTTGACGTTTAATAGAAGTTAGCTTATCTTCGCTATCTTTTAAGAAGTTTGTTAATTTCTTTTCAAAATCCTCACCTTTAGGCTGAGATTGTTTATGATTTGGTTTGTTTTGAGGTCTACGTGGACGATCTTTTGCTTTTTTAATTGATAAACTAATTTTTCCGTCATCAGCAATTGAAAGCACTTTAACTTCAACTTCCTCACCAACAGATAAGTGATCCTCTACGTTTTCAACGTAATTATCTGCAACTTCACTTATGTGAACTAAGCCACTTTTTCCTTCTGGAAGCTCGACGAAAGCGCCAAACTTTTTAATTCCAGTGACTTTACCTTTAAGCTTGTTTCCTACTTCGATTGACATATTATAAATAAATCCTCCCGATTTGTTTCGATTTTAATCCTATTATATGCCTGTTTGCATAAATTAACAATGGTATAATGATGCAAAAAATTAATTTCAATTATTTACTATCTTTTTTATCTTTAGATTTAGAGTCAGACTTATTATCGCTAGGCAATTTAAAAATAACTTCCCCGTCGTTACTTAAATAGTAATCATCTCGTGCAACTTTTTCAATATAATCTTTATCATTCAAATTATTTAATTGCTCCTTCAACGCTAATTCTTCATCTTGTTGTTTTTGATATTTTTGTTCTTTTTGTTGACGTTCGGCTGCATCTTCACTATTACTTTGTTTTTGAGTGACAAGCATTACAGATAAAATAATGATAATGAGTAGTAAGATACCGCCAAATAAAGTGATACGTCTGCGAATGACACGTTTTCTCGTTTGTTTTTGTTGCTTTTTTTTATTTTCTGATGAAGTATACGTATTCCTTATATTTTCAACTTTTTTACTCAATTGCTTGTCACCTCTCTTTCTATATTTATATTTCACTTACTTTTTCTTCTTTAATTAATTCGTACATGCCTTTTGCATTTTCTTTCGTTGCATGTTCACTTAATCCTGTTACTTTAATTGTTACCACTTTTTGCCCAAATCGAACAACAAGTTCGTCAGATTCTTTAACATCTGTGCCTGCTTTAGCAACTGATCCATTGACAGTGACACGTCCTTGGTCACTGATTTCTTTTGCCAACGTACGACGTTTTACCAACCTTGAAACTTTAAGATATTTATCTAATCTCATCCCTTTTCCCTCCTTGCTCTAAAATTTGCTTTAAGTCCGCTTCACTTAATGACATATTTTTGGTTTTATCATACAACGCTAAGAAGTGGTCTGCAAATACTTTTTCAAACTTAACACGTTGTTTCTTTCCTTCTTTCGATTTCGCATCGGACCATATATTTTTTAAATCTTCTTCCGTTTCTGCTTTAGCATCATTAAAAACATGTGGGTGTCTGCGTATCATTTTTTCTGAAAGACTTTGAATCACTTCGTATATATCGATGTAGTCTTCTTTTTTACCTATACTTGCATGGAGCAACACCTGTAAAAGTATATCTCCTAACTCTTCAATCATATGCCAGTCATCTTCATTATCGATGGCTTCAAATAATTCAAATGTTTCTTCCAATAAATAACGTTTTAACGTGTGATGTGTTTGCACTTTATCCCATGGACAGCCTGTTTCCTCATCCACAAGTCGTTCTATAATACTAACTGCGTAGTCAAAATCACTATAATATGCTACTTCTTTTTCAACTTTCGGAATAAATACACTGGTTATGTTATTAAAAGCGTCGCTATAATGGTCTAATTCGTATAAAGGCGTGGCAATTACGTTGGCCTTGTTGTTTCTGGCTCCGTCCACAATATATACCATTTGTTCATCACTATAGCGTTCCATCAATGTTACTTTTAAATCGCCAGCAACCATCGAACTATAAACTTGCGTAACCAATGTATGTGTTCGGATATTCAGCTGTTCAGTTTGTATATCTGTTGCATCTAACATGGTAAAGCCATCATTCGGGTCAACTTTTATAGCTTCAAATATATCGTCTATAAAACTTTTTCCGCCTAAAATTTCAACTTCAACATCAGCATGTGTTTGGGCATATTGCTCTAATTTCACTGTCGTCGTTTCAGCTACACGCGGATGACCCGGCACCGTATATACAATGTCGCGTTCATTTACAGCGCTTATTAATTGCGACACAATTGATTCATACACTTCTTCAAAGGATTGGTTGTTTTGATATGCTTGGTCAAAACTATCGAATTGAATACCTTCCATCGTTAAGTCTTGAATAACTGGATGCTCTAATGTACGTGTATATACTAACGTTTGTTGTTTTAAAAATTTATAAATACCTAAAGGTAAATCATCTACACCATAATTGCCTAGCCCAACAATTGTGATTTTATTTGTCATTAACGTTTCCCTCTTTTCATGTGGAATAGCTTATCTCCAAAAGGTAAATGCTTAAGTTCTCTAAAGCTTAATAAATTCAGACGTACAATAGCAAATATCACCACACTTATGCCCATAAATGCTGCTATCGCTAACTCAACTAATCCTTCAACTCTTCCTTCACCTGGGATAAGAAGTAATACAATTTGTACGGCAAACGATAGCATCACCATTGTGAGCAGTAATTTAAAGATAAATTTTTGCATCGCTTGAAAATGATACGCTTTTAATACTTGGATATGCAATATCCAAACAAATACAATAAGTGATAGTACAGTACTCAGACTTGCGCCTATTATTGAAAGTTGCGGTATTAACACAAGGTTTAATATCGTTTTAATAACAATGCCAGCGCAGAACGCTAATAATATCATTCTCACTTGATTTTTCACTTGTAGTAACGCAATATCCATCATTATGAGAGACACACATATGACTGTAAGCATATAAATTGAAAGCGTTCCGTTTAAGCTATCGTTTTTAAAAAACACATGGTTCATGATTGGAAGCAAATTGATTAAACCAACGGCAGCTGACACACTAAATAAGATGGTTATCTTTATAGACGCATTAGCATAACGATTCATGCGCATATATTGTTTCGTTTTTATCGCATCAGTCAGTAGTGGAATAAGCACAAAACAAAATGTAGTTGTTACAATCAAACCCATCTGAATAAATGAAGCGCCTCGGTCAAAAATTCCTTTTTGAACTGTAGCTGCTTCAAAACCTAGGCCCATATACTGAAGTGAACGTATTATTGTAAAGCTATCAACTACTTGCCATACAATAACAATCAATTGACTTACTGCAAAAACGATAATTCCAAGCGTTAATTTTTTCCAAGCTACATGGTTTCCTGTATATGTGCGTGTTAATTTAAATGGTCTGCGTTGTATCAGAAATAGGCTTGAAACTAAAAAACCTATTGCAGAGCCAAGAATCGCTAATGTACCCGCTTGGTAAATATCCCATGACTGACTTGTGAACATCACGATAGCAGCCATTATAATTGCTACACGAATAAACTGCTCTATTACCTGTGAAATAGCTGGCGTGTTCATATGTCGGTGCGCCTGGTAATACCCACGATATACACCGAGGACACCAACAAATAAAAAGCTAACACTTGCCGCTCTTAACATGGGTGCTAAATTGATATCTCCCATCAGTAGTGCCACCCAATGGGCACAAATGAACATTAGAAAGAAAAATACAATACCTATATATTGCAAACTTAGTAATACGCGAGTGTATTGACTGGCTTGACCGTTCACACCGAAAGTTTGAGTTACAGCACTTGGGATTGCATTCATTGTTAAAATAACGCCTAATGCTACAATTGGATAAACTTGTTGGTAAGCGTATAATCCCTCGTCCCCTAGTATATTTTGATATGGAACGCGATACAAAGCACTAAGTACCTTGACGATAATAAGTGCTATCGTAAGTACAACGACACCATTAAAAGTATTTGGTGTGTCAAATTTAGTTTTCATCCGGTATAACCATACTTTCTTCTAAACATTTTGCTAAGAATTTTAAGTTATCTAACCAAGCTTTACCTTTATTTAACGTCACTTTCATTTTACCATCTTGAACGCCAACTTTCATTGCACGCCCTAAAGGTTGTGTTTGTTTAAAGAGTGTTTCACCATTTATATCAGTAGTCCCTTTTTCAGATAAATCAATTTCAATTTTTTTACCCATATCTTTAATTAGTGTTACTCCTGCGTGCAATGCATATACTTTAATTTCCATCATTTCTAATAATCTTTCAACTTCAACAGGATAGTCGTTGAAGCGGTCTATGAGCTCATCTTTAATGTCCATCAATTGTGATTTTGTTTCAATTTTACGCAGTTTTTTATAAATTTCAATTTTAGCCTGTTCATTTGGAATATATTCTGCTGGTAAATAAGCATCAATATTTAATTCTATTTCAACTTCTGGTACGTCAGGTTTTTCTTCTTTAATACCGCGTTTTTCATTAACGGCTTCTTCTAACATTTGGGAATATAAATCAAAGCCTACTGAATCAATAAACCCATGCTGTTGCTTACCTAAAAGGTTACCAGCACCACGAATATTCAAATCACGCATAGCGATCTTAAAACCTGAACCTAATTCAGTGAATTCTTTAATTGCTTGTAATCTTTCTTCCGCAGTTTCTGATAACACTTTATTAGAAGGGTGTAAGAAATACGCATAACCAATACGACTTGAGCGTCCCACGCGTCCTCGTAATTGATATAATTGACTAAGCCCAAATTTGTCAGCATCCTCAATAATTAAGGTGTTCGCATTTGGGACATCTACGCCCGTTTCAATTATTGTTGTTGTGACAAGAATATCAAATTCATGATTGATAAAACTCAACATAGTTTCTTCTAAGTCTCGTTCATTCATTTGTCCATGCGCTACGCCAATATTGGCGTCTGGCATTAACATTTGTAACTGTTCTCGTTTCTCATAAATCGATTGGACTTTATTATATAAATAAAACACTTGTCCATCTCTTGAAAGTTCTCTTTCCAAAGCTTCTTTAATAAAATTCATATTTTGTTCTAACACATAAGTTTGGACTGGAAAACGATTTTCTGGTGGTGTTTCGATCACTGATAAATCACGAACACCTAACATACTCATATGCAACGTTCTTGGGATAGGCGTTGCTGTTAGTGTTAATACATCAACATTGGCCTTAAGTGATTTAATTTTTTCCTTATGTCGCACACCAAATCGTTGTTCTTCGTCGACAATTAATAATCCTAAATCCTTATAATGGATATCTTTACCTAATAGTTTGTGTGTACCTACAACAATATCCACCTCACCTGATTTCAAACCTTCTTTAACTTCTTTAACTTCTTTGGTAGTTCTAAATCTACTAATGAGTTGAATTTCTATTGGGAAATCTTGCATACGTTCTATTAACGTTTCATAATGTTGTTGCGCTAATATTGTCGTAGGCACAAGGAATGCTACCTGCTTACCTTCCATAACTGCTTTAAACGCTGCTCGAACGGCGACTTCTGTTTTACCGTAACCAACATCACCGCATAACAGTCTGTCCATTGGTCGCTCAACTTCCATATCTTGCTTAATTTCTTCAATCGATTTTCCTTGGTCGGGTGTCAATTCATAAGGGAAATCTATTTCAAAATCATTTTGCTGTGGTGTATCTGGCCCATATTTATACCCAACTGACATTTCTCTTTCTTTATATAGTTCTATTAATTCATCAGCCATATCTTCAACATTTTGTTGAACCTTGGCTTTTGTTTTTTTCCATTCGGTGCCCCCGAGTTTGTTTAACTTGGGTGACTTGTCTTCGGAAGCCACGTATTTTTGTACTTGATCCATTTGATCGACGGGTACAAATAATTGGTCGGTTCCTTTATATTGCAGTTTGATATAATCTTTATGAACGCCTCCAACTTCAAGGGTTTCAACACCTAAATATTTACCGACACCATGATGCACGTGGACCACAAAATCTCCAACTTTTAAATCTTGATAGGATTTAATTTTCTCTGCATTGGTTAATTTTTTATGTTGTTTCGCTTTTTTCTTCTGCTTAGATTTAAAAAGCTCACGTTCTGTTACAACGGCTAACTGCATATAAGGTAATTCAAAACCTTCTGACAAACTACCTTCAGTGATAATTGCGCTACCACCTTCAACCTGTGGGCTTGGTGTATCGATAAACGTTGGTATATGCATTTCATTTAACATTGATTGGATGCGCTCTTTTTTTAATTCAGTTTCTGCTAATACGATGACAGTATAATCATTCTGAATAAAACGCTGAAATTCTGAACGCATAATATCATATTGACCGTAAAATTGTTGTACCGGTTTACAAGAAAACTTAATGATATCATTCAATTCTACAGACATGGTCGTAGTAAATAGCGTAAAGTACGTGACTGGATATTGTTTTAATAAAGATTCAAAACCATCATATTGTAAAAAGTTTTGACCCATAAACCCTTTACCACTCTCGATTAAACCTTGCATAAATTCATCCGCTTCAGAAATCAGGTTTGTTTCTGTTTCTTTAATACGATTGTATTCATCAACAGCAACTATGGCATCATCTTTGAAATAATCAATAATGGTTGCAGGTTCTTCATACATAAACGCTACAAGCCTACGTAGTACTTGATGATCAAATAAAGAAGATTCAAACAGCTGAAAGCTTTCATAAGTCTCTTTCAAATCATTACGTACTGATTTATCTATTTTAGGACCCGTATATTCATATGCTTCTTTTAACTTTAATTTTGTGTGTTTCAATACATCATCAGTAATGATATAATCACTGGCCGTTGTGATTTCTACTTGATCTAAATTAGCCTCTGAGCGTTGTGTTTCCACATCAAAGTGGCGAATAGAATCTACTTCTGTATCGAACAGTTCAATTCGTACAGGCATGCCTATCAATGGGTATATATCAATAATCCCCCCACGTAAAGAAAATTCCCCAATATGTGAGACAACACTTTCTCTTCGATATCCCATGTTCACAAGTTTATTTAAAAATTCATCAACGTCTATATCGTCGCCAATAGCTAGTCTAAGTTGATGCGATTGCCACATTTCAACTGGTGTTAACCACTTTTTCAATCCGTTTAAAGGCACGATAAACAAGCCTCTCTTTTCTTGAGCAAGCGCAGTTAATGTGCGCACACGTTCACTCATAAATTGAGGGCTTTGTGTTGAAAATTCTTCTGTCATAATATCTTGCATTGGATATTTGTATATATCATCAGCGTCTATATATTGAAGCAAATCGCTTTCTAACTTATCGGCTTGATATAAATTATTTGTTATCACAAGCATTTGTTTAGGGCTGTGAATAAACTTTTCAGCTATAATGGTCGCTTTGGCAGAACTAGATAATCCTGTTACTAATACATTTTCTTCACCAAATACTGCATTCAATTCTTGGTAACGTTTATCTTCTTTAATATATTCTGTAATTATTGATTTCACTTGACCTCACCATTAAACTCATTCATCACATGATCAAAACGAGCGCTTTCAATATATGCTTCTACTGCACGTGCTGAATGTTCTATTACTTTATTCATTGTTTCCATTTCTTGTTTTGTAAACCTTTGTAAAACATAATCAACGATAGACATGCCATTGGAAGGACGATCCACTCCTATTCTAATACGTTTAAATTGATCTGTACCTAAAGATTGTATAATCGATTTCATACCGTTATGACCACCAGCGCTTCCTTTTTGTCGCAAGCGAATCTCACCTTGTGGTAAATCTAAATCATCATATAGTACGAGTAAATCGTCTACATCAATATCATAATACTTCATCAGCGGTCCTACTGCTTCACCAGATAAATTCATCATCGTCATCGGTTCAATAAACATAACTTTTTCACCCGCTAAACGTTCTATGGTATAAGCACCTTTATATTTTTGTTTATCTAATTTAAATTGGTTTTGTTCTAACATATAATCAACGACTTCAAACCCAATATTATGTTTGGTTTGCTCGAAGCGTTTGCCTATATTGCCTAAACCTACAATACATTTCATTACGTTACCTCCAATAATTATTAATCGTCATATATTTTTGTTATTTTGTAACTTTATCATGTCACTCATTTTTGTAATCATATCATTCACTATATTAACATAAAAAAACACCAGCTTAACGAATTAAGCATGGTGCTTTTATAAGGATATTTTTTCTTTATTGAAATCGTGTGTCATAAAGAAGGGGTTAAGAGAATTATTCTTCTTCTTTTTCTTCTTTATCTTCACCTACAACTTCAGGCTCTTCAGTTGTTGATTCGCCTTCCATTGCTTCGATTTCTTCTTCTGTAGGTTCTTCAGTTGGAGGAACTACAGTAACTACTGAGTCTTCAGGATCATTTTCAATTGTGAAATCACCTGAAACTTTAATGTCTGCTACTGTGTAGCTATCGTTGATTTCTAATGCACTAATGTCAACTTCAATTGACTCAGGGATATTATCTGGCGTAGCAGTTACTTCAAGATCGAATAGTGGTTGTTCAACAACGCCACCTTCTTTAGCGCCTACTGCTTCACCAACTAGTTGAACTGGTACTTCAACAGTACGTTCTTCGCTCATATTGATTGCTAAGAAGTCAATGTGAGTGATTTGGTTTTTAAGTGGGTCGAATTGGTAGTCTGAAACCATTACTTTAATTGTTTTAGAACCTACGCCTAATTCGATAACACCGTTACGTCCAACTTCACGGATAACTTTGATAAATTCTACTTCGTCAACTTTAACTGAAGTATTTTTTGTACCGTAACCATATACGATTGCAGGTACTTTACCAATTTTTCTAAGTGTTTTAAGGTCTGAACGTGTTTGTTTACCTTGACGAATAATTGACTTTAATGAAGCCATATTATTTCCACCTTTCATTTTTTGTTCTTATCATCTGAATAAGAACCCCTCACTTGCCCATCAACATGATGTTGCTTGCAAGTGTTTATTAAGTCGTGAAATCACGAACGGAATAATTATATATCTATTTGGTTAATTAGTCAAATAGTACACTAACAGATTCTCTTTCGTAGACACGTATAATCGCTTGTGCTAATAAGCCTGCTACTGATAATTCTTTAGTATTAGCTGGTTTACGTTTTTCATCTAATTGAATTGAATTTGTAACTACTAACTCTTTAATTGCTGAATTTTCAATACGTTCTCTAGCTGGGCCTGACAATACAGGGTGCGTACAGCACGCGTAAACATCTTTCGCACCTTTATCTTTTAATGCTTGTGCGGCTAATGTAATTGTACCAGCAGTATCAATGATATCATCAATAATAATTGCTGTACGGCCTTCAATTTCACCAACAATATTCATTACTTCTGCTACATTCGGTTTAGGACGTCTTTTATCGATGATAGCGATTGGCGTTTTAAGTATATCTGCAAGTTTACGTGCTCTTGTTACACCACCGTGATCTGGAGAAACTACAACACATTCTTCAGGGTCGATGTCTGTATCATTTTTAAAGTACTCTGCTAAAATTGGTACACCCATTAAGTGATCAATTGGCATATTGAAAAATCCTTGGATTTGTGGTGCGTGTAAATCTAGCGCAATCATACGATCTGCGCCGGCAGTTTCGATTAAGTTCGCCACTAGTTTCGCAGTAATTGGTTCACGACTACGCGCTTTTCTATCTTGGCGTGCATAACCATAATATGGCACTACGATATTAATATTCGCTGCTGAAGCACGTTTACAAGCATCAATCATAATTAATAATTCCATTAAATGTAAATTGACTGGATTTGAAGTTGGTTGAATAATAAACACATCACAGCCACGAATGCTTTCTTCAATATTAATTTGAATTTCACCATCGCTAAAACGTTTTACAGAACATTTTCCTAGTTCAATCCCAACATTATCTGCTACTTCCTGGGCCAATGGTTCGTTACCCTTTAAAGAAAATATTTTCAAAGCAGAATTCTTATACTCATTGTTTAACATTTATAGTCCTCCAATTAATTCATTCAATTAGTTTCGTTTGTAGACAAAATCACATTTATCCACATAAAAGTATCGTTTGAGGTCATTCCAACATTTTGGTTAATTTCAAATGAATAGAACGGCCATCTAATCATGGCTATTGTTTTAGATAACCTTCTTTAGTTGTTTGTCTCGCTCTTGCTAATGCTAAACTGTCTTGTGGCACATTATCAGTAATTGTAGAACCTGCAGCTATAAATGATCTATCACCTAAGGTTACTGGTGCTACCAAATTAGTATTGCAACCTATAAAGGAGTCATTACCGATAATTGTTTTGAATTTATTTTTGCCATCATAATTCACTGTAATGGAACCACAACCTACGTTCGTACGTTCGCCAATTTCTGCATCACCTATATAACTTAGATGTGGCAATTTGGCACCTGCTTTTACAATCGATTTCTTAACTTCTACAAAGTTTCCAACTTTCACGTTTTTACCTAAATCCGCACCAGGTCGTAACTGCGCAAACGGTCCAATAGTGGCATGATCATCTATGACCGCTTCATTGATTACTGACTGTTTAATTGTAACATTAGCACCAATTTTACTATTTATAATCTCTGTATTGTGGCCAACAACCGTATCTTCACCAATTATGCTACGACCTGCTAACTTAACGCCCGGTTCGATAATCACATCAGCAGCGATTTCTACATCTGCGCCTATATATGTAGTAGCAGGGTCGATAAGTGTTACGCCATTTCTCATATGACACGCATTAATACGTTTTCTATAAGCCTTTTCTGCTTCGCTTAACATAACTCGGTCATTTACGCCCATGATTTCGTCAAAATCATCTGTGCAATATATGCCAACATTACCTTGTTCTTCTAAAATTAAAGTTAAAACGTCAGGTAAATAATATTCATTTTGAACATTATCATTTTTTACTAACTCTAATTTTTCAAAAAGTACTTTATTATCAAATGCAAAAATACCTGAGCTAATTTCATTTATTTGTTGTTCAATTTCTGTGGCATCTTTTTGTTCTACAATCTTCACCAAGCGGCCATTTTCGTCTCGAACGATTCGTCCATATCCAAAAGGGTTGGTTGTAGTAGCTGATAAAACCGTTGCTTCAGCTTGGTTTTTCTCATGATGTTCAACTAGTGACTTAAGTGTTCCTGTAGTGATTAAAGGTGTATCACCACAAACTACTAATGTTGTGCCTTGTTTGTCACTTAAATGTTCACTAGCTGTTTTAACAGCATGTGCGGTGCCAAGTTGTTCTTCTTGGAAACTATATAGAGAAACATCTCCTAACGTTTCTTTTACACTTTCTGCGCCATGGCCAACAATTGTTACAAGATTTTCTACTCCAGATTGTTTAACGTTATCAACGACATGTTCAATCATTGATTTGCCCGCAACCTCATGTAGTACTTTGTATTTTTTAGATTTCATACGTGTACCTTTTCCAGCTGCAAGTACTATTGCATGTCTTTGCATGTGTGTAACCCTCCATTAAATTATACACTTCTATATTATTATAATTTAACGCTAGTGCCACTTTCAAGGCTCAGAACCCTAATGTTATATAATAGAAACAAATCAGATAACTTTCTTTTAAAAATACATATTTATATTTGTCATCTTTGCCTATATAAAAGGGCCTGAAAATGAAACACAAAAAATTTCGCTAAATACATTTTAATCGTTATGTTTTTTGGAAAATAAACCGTTATTAATTTAAATGAAACGATTTCAATTATCAAAACGTCACGAAAGCATATTGAAATGCTAACAGTTTATTTACGATTACAGAAATATAAATTTTGTCACCTTTTCATTATAGCAATTCATTTAATTTTTTTATATTTTTTATTTTAGTTCAACAAAATAAAAGGATTGGATTTCGTTTAATGGAAATCCAATCCTTTTAAAATCATATTTTTCTCTTTGTATTAAGCTTCATCATTTGATTCTTCAGATGATTGAGCATTTTTATCAGGGATAACTTCATCAGTTTCGTCATAAACCTTCATAACCGCATCTTGAATCTCTTGTCTCATTTCTGAGTTAATTGGATGCGCGATATCTCGGAATTCACCATCTGGTGTTCTTTTACTTGGCATTGCGACGAATAGACCTGAGTTGCCTTCAATCACTCTTAAATCATGTACAACAAATGATTCATCTAGCGTAATTGAAACTAAAGCTTTCATTCTTCCATCTGTTTGTATCTTTCTAAGTCTTACATCTGTCACTTTCATGTAGTGAGCCCCCCTAGTATCTCTTTGTTAGAAGCTTAACAATTTCATCAAAAATTATAAATCCTTTTAGTTACTTCACTTCAGCTATTACTTCAATTTCAACTTTAACGTCTTTAGGCAATCTTGCGACTTCAACACAACTTCGTGCAGGTTGATGTTCTGCAAAATATGTGCCATAGACTTCATTTATATTTTGAAATTCATTCATATCAGCAATGAATATCGTTGCTTTAATTACTGAATCTATATGTGCCCCAGATTCGTTCAATACAACTTTCAAGTTTTCTAAAACTTGTTTAGTCTGTTCTTTTACATCGTCGCTGACAATTTCGCCATTTAAATTTAATGGAATTTGCCCAGATGTAAATACAAGCCCATTTACTACTGTAGCATGCGAGTATGGACCTAATGCTTCAGGTGCCTTTGAAGTGTTAACCACTTTCATGATGTTGATCCGCTCCTTTAAGTAAATTTAGTTAAACTGTTGCCTTTTTCTACTGTAAATTCCTGATTGTATTCATCTACATCAGATAATCTAACCAAGGAAGTATAATCTTCAATTAGTCTTTGCTTAACTTCTTTTGATTCTACTAATACCGATACCCCTTTAACATGTGCTTTAAACTCATTCATTAAATTCATCACGCCATTAATAGAACCACCAGCACGCATGAAATCGTCTACAACCAAAACATTTGAGTTTTCTGGTAAAGTACGTTTAGATAATACCATCGTTTCTATCTTTCTAGTAGAACCTGAAACGTAATTAATGGAAACTGTAGAACCTTCTGTAACTTTATTATCTTTTCTTATAACGACTACTGGTAAATTCAAAACATTTGCAACTGCATTAGCAAGCGAAATACCTTTCGTAGCAATTGTTACGACCGCATCCAAATCTTGGTCCATATATAGCGTTGCAATTAGTTTTCCTACTTTATTCAGTAGTGTAGGATTCCCCATTAAATCAGATAAAAATAAATAACCTCCGGGTAATAATCTATCTTTTTCTTGAAGGAGTTCAATCACCTCTTCAATCACTTCACTTGCTTCTGCTTCACTCATTTCTGGTTTATACGTTACACCACCGCTTGCTCCAGCCGTAGTAATCACTGTTCCAAGTTCTTCCTTTTGAAATGTAGTTTTAATAATTTGTACGTCTTCACTAATGGATGATTTTGCTTGCTTAAACTTTTGTACAAAATACGTTAGTGGTATTAATTTATTGGGGTTATTCATCAAGTATTGTGTCATATAAACAATACGTTCACTTCTCTTATAGCGCATTTAATTCATCCCTTCTCACTAGCCTAATAATCTTACAACATATACTTCATTGCAACAGCCATTGACTGCATTATAAACATGCTTTGCTTGGCGTTCTTTCTGGGTCAATCCGTAAACTGCTGGTCCGCTGCCACTCATCACAGCCCCATCCGCCCCATTTTTCAGCATATTTTCTTTTATTTTGTAAATCTCTGTATACATTTTTCCTGAGACAGGTTCCAATCGGTTCGAAAGACTGTTACATAATAATTCATAATCACCTGTGTCTAAAGCTGTTTCACAAGCTTTAGTATAAACCTCATGTGTTTGCGTTAAGTCTAATTTTCTAAAAATATCAGGAGAAGATATACCTAAATCAGGTTTAGCGACAACCGCCCAAGCGGAAGGTGGTCTGTTCATAAAACGAATCAGTTCGCCTTTCCCCTTGCAAAAAGCAGTTTTTCCATATATGCAAAAAGGGATATCGGTTCCTATTTGTATACCTAATTCACATAATTCTTCTAGTGGCCTGTTCAACTTATATAAACGGTTCATCCCTCTCATTGTCGCTGCAGCATCTGTCGAACCACCTGCAAGTCCAGCTGACACTGGTATATTTTTATCTATAGTAATTGTAACGCCTTGCTTTAAATTATAGTTTTTTTTCATTAACTCTGCAGCTTTATAAGCTAAATTTTTACTATCGGAGGGAACATAACTTTGTTCTACGTCCACGACTATGTTTTGATCTTTACGTAATTCAAAAGATAGGCGATCATTGAGGTCAATTGTGGTCATAATCATTTCAACTTCATGAAAACCATCATCTCGTTTAAAGAGTGTATCCAACGTTAAATTTATTTTCGCTGGCGCAGTCTCATAAATCATATTCCCCACCCTCTTTCAATTCGATATGGTAATAAAATGATTTTAACATATTGTTATGCATGAGTTACTAATTTTTAAAAAAAGTTAAGTTTATACTTTAAATTATCTATGCATCTTTAACTATGTATTCCAATCCATATGGTATAAAAAAACCAGTTAACAATTTATTTTACAATATTCTTTTACTCATATAAAATTATATCTCTTTTATTAGGACAGGCACACATTACAAAAAAAGGTATATTGGCGATTATTCACCAACATACCTTTTTCTAATCAATCTCATATTAAAGTTTAAAATAAAAAGTGTGGCTCCTAGAACCAAACTTCTCTTTTACATTACTTTTTATTTAGTGTGCAATTGCTTCTTGATGGTTATCATCTTCAAAAGAAACTTGTACGTTTTCTGTTAAAACGTCAGTGTATGTATAAGATACACGCTCAAAATTATGAATATCTTGATCTAACTCAACAATAAAAACAGAAGGGTATGTTTCTTTTAAAACCCCGCTACGTTCAATCGTTTTTTTTCGTCCACCATTCGCTTTCAGTACAATACGATTTCCTAATTGACAATCAAGTGAATTTTTGATGTCTCCAATAGATTTTGGCATATTGCTCCACCTCGCTACACATTGTATAATAACACAATTAGCGTGATTTTGTCAAATAAACATCAATTTTAGCAAGGCGAGACACAGTTGTCAATAATTTAAAATTCCAATTCTGGGAAATTTTTCAATTCATTGTATAAATGTGCAAATTCTTTTATCGAAAGTGTTTCTCCGCGTCTTCTCGGATCTATGTTACTAGATTCCAACCAATCCAGTATGATTTGTTTATTTTCTTTACCATTTGTAAACAGGCTTTGATAATTATTATTAATTGTTTTTCTTCTTTGTCCGAATGCAGCTTTTGACATTTTGAAAAATTTATCCTCATCTTCTACTTCGACAATGGGTTGATCGCGTTTCATCAATTTCACAACAATTGAATCTACATTTGGAGGTGGTAAAAAAACCGTTTTAGGAACTGTTAATACCTTGCTCGTTTCAGTATAATACTGCGCGACTATAGATAAAGATCCATAAGCTTTGGTTCCTACCTCAGCGTTTAATCTTTCTCCAACTTCTTTTTGCATCATTACGACATAACCATCAATAGGCAATTTCTGTTGCATCAAGTTTAATAAAATAGGCGTCGTTATATAATACGGTAAATTAGCAACAACTAAAATTTTCTCACAATCTGCGAGCGCTTCAGTCACATAATGTGCAATATCAGCTTTCAATATGTCCTCATTTACTATCGTAACGTTTTGGTATGGCGCCATAGTTTCATTTAATACTGGTATCAAGCGTTGATCAATTTCAAAAGCAATGACTTTTTTTGCATTTTTTGCTAATTGTTCTGTCAATGAGCCCATGCCTGGCCCTACTTCGATAATACCAGTGTTTTCATCTATATCACTTGCATCCATGATATTATGAATGATATTTACATCGATTAAAAAGTTTTGACCTAAGCTTTTCTTAAAACTAAAACCATAATGATTCAATAAAGCTTTTGTTCGTGATGGTGTAGCGATATCCTTATTATCCACTTATAATTCACTTCCTTTATGATCATTTAATGCATTCCTAACATCTTCTTCAGTGTAACCAAATGCGTTTAACTTGTTGAGCAATTGTTTACCATTAGAATGGCCTATATGAAGTTTGCTACCTAACACTTCTCGTTTTCTACGTGCATCTTTACCTATAATTAGGCCAAGGTCAATCAGAACATCTTTACTTATACTTTCATGGCCTTCTTCAAAAGGCGTGCTCACATGCATCAATGCTTTTTGTATATCTTCAATTCGTGCGTGTTCAACACCAATTTTACCGCGTTTACTTTTTGCTTTTTCTCGATCAATATAGGCATGTTTAACAGTTGGAATATATTTTTGAATTGTGTTTCGAATTTTATCACCTGGGAAATCAGGATCAGTTAAAACAATCACACCTCGCGTTTCAAATGCTTGTGCAATCACATTTAAAGTATCCTCATTAATTGCGCTACCATTCGTTTCAATCGTATCGCATTCGACAGCTCTTTTTACCCGTTCAGTATCGTCTCTACCTTCTACTACAATAAATTCATTAATTTTCACTCATTGTGACACCTTTCGTTTAATTACTTCAAATTCAAAAAATAAAAAAGATACCGGCTCAAATTATGGTTACTACTTAGTATTTGATATACCAACTAAGCCATATTTCAGACCGATATCTTTATCATAATATCTTTATGCTTTTAATTTAAATAATCGCTCTGCATTTTCAGAAGTTTGACGACAAACTTCTTCATAACTAACATCGCGTAGCTCAGCAATTTGTTCAGCCACTAAAGTGACACGTGCTGGTTCATTTCGTTTTCCTCTATAAGGATGTGGTGATAAGAATGGCGCGTCTGTTTCAACTAATAATCTATCAAATGGTACATGTTTAGCAACTTCCTTAGGTTGTTTGGCGTTTTTAAAAGTAACTGGACCACCTAAAGAAACATAGAAGTTCAGTTTATTGATAACATCATCTGCAATTTCAGGTGAAGCGCTAAAGCTATGCATAATACCACCAATTTCTTCGGCGTGTTCTTCTTTTAAAATATCCACACAATCTTGTGTTGCTTCTCTATTATGAATAATAATCGGCAGATTAACGCGTTTAGCAAGTGCAATTTGTTTTCTAAACAAATCCTGTTGAACATCTTTAGGTGATTTATCCCAATGATAATCTAATCCTGTTTCACCAATGCCAATCACTTTAGGATGGGCTGCTAATTTTTCTATCCATTCTAATCTTTCTTCTGTGCAATCAATCGCATCTACAGGGTGCCATCCAATAATACCGTAAATAAAGTCATACGCATCTATAAGTTCCATAGTACGTTCAATTGTTAGTGTATCAAAACCTACTACAAACATGCGATCCACGCCATTATCTCTTGCACGCTCAATTACCGCTTCTAAATCTTCGTCATATTGTTCTGCATTTAAATGAACATGTGTATCAATTAGCATTTTAAATCGCTCCCTTAATCTAGAATTACTTAATTAATGCACCGTTTGGAATTGCGTTTGGTAGACTTATAAGTGTTAACACACCATCTTTTTCAGCAGATAGAATCATACCTTCTGATTTTCTACCCATTAATTTTGCAGGTTTCAAATTAGTCACTACAGCGACTTTTTTGCCAATGATATCTTCAGGTTGATAGAATTTCGCAATACCTGAAACAATTTGACGTTGCTCATTATCTAAATCAACTTGGATTTTCAATAATTTGTCAGATTTTTTGACATTTTCTGCATCAGTGATTGTTGCTGCCTTGATTTCTACTTTGTCAAAATCTTTAATATCGATTTGCGATTTACTAGGTACTTCCTCTTTAGTTTCTTCGACTTTATCTGATTGCATGGATTGCTTAATGTACTCAATTTCAGCATCACTATCTAAACGTGGGAAGATAGGTTGAGGTTTATCGCTAACCATAATAGGTTCAGTTAATGCACCGTATTGTGCTAAACTACTAAATTCATATAATCCAGGTGAATTAATATTTAGTTGTTCAAATATTTGTTTTGGTGCATTTGTTAAGAATGGTCTTAGCAATACCGCAATCATACGTATATTTTCTACTAAATGCGCCATTACGTTCCCTAGCATATCTCGTTGGCTTTCATCTTTTGCTAGAATCCATGGTGATGTTTCATCTATATATTTATTTGTTCTACTAATAAATTTCCAAATTGTTGAAAGTGCTACTGAAAATTGTAAATCGTCCATATTTTCATGGAATGTCTTCACTGTATCAAGGCCCATTTGTTCCATTTCTTCGTCTAACTCATGTTTAGGTCCTTCATAAGCTGGTAATTCACCATTAAAATATTTATTAACCATTGAAATTGTACGGTTAACTAAATTGCCTAAATCATTAGCTAAGTCATAATTTGTACGTTCAACGAAACCTTCAGGAGTAAACACACCATCAGACCCAAATGGCAACTCACGCATTAAATAATATCTCGTTGCATCTAAACCGTAACGGTCAATCAATACGTTAGGGTCTACCACATTACCTTTTGACTTGCTCATCTTGCCATCTTTCATAAGAATCCAACCATGGGCAAAGACTTTTTTAGGTAACGGTATATCTAACGCCATTAATAAGATTGGCCAAATGATAGAATGGAACCGAACAATTTCTTTTGCCATAATATGAATATCTGCAGGCCAATATTTTTTAAACAAACTATCATCATCTGATAAATAACCTAATGACGAAATATAGTTTACCAATGCGTCAATCCACACATAAACAACATGCTTAGGATTTGATTTAACATGTATACCCCAATCAAATGACGTACGTGATACTGCTAAATCTTCTAAGCCTGGTTTGATAAAGTTATTAATCATTTCATTTTTACGAGATGGTGGTTGGATAAAGTCTGGGTTTTCATCATAAAATTCTAGTAAGCGATCCGTATATTTTGATAAATTAAAGAAATAACTTTCTTCTTTAACTAATTCAACTTCGTGTCCAGAATCTGGACTTTTCCCGCCAACAATTGCGCCATTTTCATATACTGGATCAACAAGTTGCGTTTCAGTATAATAAGTTTCATCTGGTACTGAATACCAACCTTCGTACTCCCCAAGATATATATCACCTTGTGCTAACAAACGTTCAAATATTTGTTGAACAACTTCTTTATGTCTCTCTTCTGTTGTACGAATAAAGTCATCGTTTGATATTTCTAATTTTTCCCATAACGCTTTGATACCTGAAATCATTTCATCAAGATAGTCTAATTCTGATTTCCCAGCCTTTTGCGCTTTTTCTTGTATTTTTTGACCATGTTCATCGGTACCTGTTAAATATCGAACATCATAGCCCTGCATTCTTTTATAACGTGCGATTACATCACCAGCTGTTGTTGTGTAAGCATGACCGATGTGTAAGTTTCCACTCGGATAATATATAGGTGTAGTGATATAAAATGTTTCTTTCGCCATCAATGTTCCTCCTCGTTTCTTTCACTCTAAATATATCTAAATTTATTTTTATTTTCAATGAAGCAGATAAGTATCAATTTATATTTATTAATCAATTTAAAAAGCCTAATTTAGTATCATTTTGAGTCATTTACTTTAATTATTTTCCACTCAATTTTAAACATGATAAATAATCTCTATCTTATCTACATTACCATAAATCATGCATATTATGGGAGTTTTTAGCTTGATTTTATTGATAAAACTGAAAAAATTTATTATTATGTTTACTTTTTCAAGACGTTTTTATTAAGCCTATTTATACATTATGATATATATCATATACTTCACTTGTTTTCATACGCCTTTCTTCAGCAACTTGTTTAATCGCAGCTTTGGGTTTCATATTTTGATTTACGTAATATTCTACATGTTCATTTATCGACATATCTTCAAACCAAGAAGTATCTTCGTCTGCTACAGCTCCCTCAATAACAATGACAAACTCGCCTTTAGTAGGTATCTCTTCTTTATCTAATTTCAATAATAATGTATCTACGTCCTCTGTAACGATTTGCTCGAATTTTTTTGTTAATTCTCTGCCAAGTGACACATATCTTTGAGCGTCAATTTTTTGAACTGTTTTTAACGTATCTTTCACACGATGTGGAGATTCATAAATAATCAAAGTGCTGTCTTCAAACATTCGCTGTTCAAGCAGAGTATATTTGGCCTTTTCTTTTCTTGGTAGAAACCCTAAAAAAGTATATGTAAACGAAGGTAACCCGCTCGCCATTAGTGCAGTCAATCCAGCATTTGGTCCCGGCACAGTTTCCACTCTAATACCCTTTGCTCTAGCAGCGACAACAAGCTCGTGTCCTGGATCACTTATCAAAGGAAGGCCAGCGTCAGAAACTAGTGCAATATTAACGTCCTCATTTAATTGTTGAATAAGATACTCTGTCTGCTGTTCTTTATTATGGTCATGGTATGACTTCAAAGGCGCATGTATTTCGTAATGTGTGCACAGCTTTTTTGTCACACGTGTATCTTCGCATGCGATCATATCAACTGAACGCAAAATATTAACCGCTCTATATGTAATATCAGCTAAATTGCCAATTGGCGTGCCTACTAAATATAAAATTCCCATATCTTATTCCTCACTTATCAATTGTAATTTTTCCTGTCTAGAAAATGTTTTGATTTCATGTTCTCTTTTTAATGCTTCTGATTTGGTATCATACACTTCTTGATAAACTAACTCTACCGGACGTCTTATTTTAGTATATTTGGCACCTTGCCCACTATTATGCTTTGCAACGCGTTTTGTGATATCTTTTGCATAACCCGTATATAAACTACCATCTTTACATTTAACGATATAAATAAAATGCTTATCCATAATAGATTTCTCTCATTTCCTCAGTATATGCGCCATCTTCATGATAAATATAAAAAGGTTGCTGTATATCCAACCCTTGATTACCACCTTTTCTGCCTTCAACAACAATTGTTTGCGCTACCTTCCCTGGTTTACTGTAAATAAAATATAACTTTTTAGGTTCAATTTGATATTGTCTCATGCTGCTTAAGACGTCCATAAGACGTTCTGCACGGTGTACCATTAAGAACCGTCCACCCTCTTTTAATAAGTGCCTGGCTTCAAAGCAACAATCATCTAGCGTACACATTATCTCATGTCTTGCTATCTTATGGGCATTCTTTTGATGTTGAAATTGCTGATTCACTTTAAAATAAGGCGGATTACAAGTTACGAGACTATATTGAGATGGCTTAAAAGATTGATGCGCTTGTTTTAAATCCATATGATGCATGTGAATTCTATTTTCCAATTGATTATGAGCAATGCTTCTTTCAGCCATATCAATTAGTTGTTGTTGTATTTCGATGCCTTCAATAAATTGATTGCTTTTATATGACAGTAGCAAAGGAATGATCCCGTTACCAGAGCATAAATCCATAATCATATCCTTTTTCTTAACTTTAGTAAAATGCGCTAGTAATAAAGCATCCGTTGAAAAAGAAAACACCTCATCATTTTGTATAATTTTTAACTTTTCTTTTAATAAAAAATCGAACCTTTCATTTTCCATTAACATTTTCTGCAACCTCCAAAAAAGAGGATGAGCATACGATGCTCATTAACTAAGCCTATCGTTTCTCTCATCCTCAATTTCATTTCTCTATCGTTTTATAAGCTATATTTTAACTATTCGCTTAATACTTCTAAACAGAATAAACAGTCGTCACCTTTTCTATGCTTGCCGAACAACTCTCCGTTACAAATATGAAATCCTTCTTTGTAAAGCATTGCCAAGTTATCTTTACTGCGCAATGGGCGCTTAGGTTGATTCTTTTTATCAGTTTCAATTTTTTTAGTTTTTTCTTCTTTATCTATTAAAGTTTTTAAATTCTCATTTTCTATTTGTAAGGCGACATTTTCTTCAATTAATTCTACTGTAAGATTTTTCAAATTAACCATGTCATGATTAATCTGATTAATGTTTTCCTCCAAATGAGCTAGTTTTTCAAATATGTCGCTTCGATTCAATGTTGTAACGGCCTCCTAATTTAATGTTTCTAATTCTTCCATTTTATATTCTAATGGTTGCTCAAGACCTTCTATCTTAACTTGCATAGATATATCTAAAATATTTAGACCTACGACTCTGCCATTACCTTCTGGTGTTTTAATTTCATCACCAACATCTGGTAATTGCGCACGTGCTTCCTCATAATAATCGTTTTCATATTTCAAACAACACATCAAACGACCACATGCCCCCGATATTTTTGAAGGATTTAAAGATAAGTTTTGGTCTTTAGCCATTTTTATTGAAACTGGCTCAAAATCGCCTAGAAAAGTTGAACAACATAAAGAACGACCACACGGGCCGATGCCACCTAATAATTTCGCTTCGTCTCTGACACCAATTTGTCTTAACTCAATTCTTGTTTTCAATCTTTGTGCGAGTACTTTTACTAGTTTTCTAAAATCTACACGTTCGTCTGAAGTAAAGTTAAAAATAACTTTTGATTTATCCAAAGTAAATTCACAATTGACTAAACGCATCTCTAAGTTTTGTTGTTGAATCGTTTCTTTACAAAGGTTGAAAGCTTGCTTTGCATCATACGTATTTTGTTCATATTGTATCATATCTTCATCCGTAGCAATGCGCACAATCTGCTTTAATGGCAATGCTACGTCTTCATCCGCTACGTTTAATGGCTCATATTTAACGTAGCCCATTTCCAATCCTCTTTTTGATTCAACTACGACCCAATCTCCCACACTCAAGTTGAAATTTTTTGGAGCATAGTACTCCATTTTACCTGAATTCTGAAAATGTATGCCTACAACGTTTTTCATAATTATTTCACCCCTTTTATTACAATTTGTTCAAATACTAATGTCGGATTTACATTTTGATGTAATTTTTTATGCGCTTCAGTTATTTGGTCAAACATCAAAATTATCTGATTATATGTTAAGTTTTGTGAATATTGTTTAATTTCTCCCTGCAAATCTTGAAATATCATTTCATCTTCAATTCCTACTTTAGCATGCATAATATCTTCAAAGAAACTATTAACCGCAGCTAATGATAATAATTGTAATCGCTTATTTTTGGCATGTTTTAATAAATCAATGATAGCTATTAATGCCATAGAACGATTTTTCAACAATAGCTGACACCATTTTATAATGCTTTTTCGTAATGCCATTAAATCTGTTTCATCATTTAACGCAACTGCAGTCTCTATTTGCGTTGTGTATGTACTTAACAATTCTGCAACAGGACGTGTGATATCAAGCTCCACTAACCGGTCAATAAAATTCAATTTATTAATCGGCTTAAAATAAACGTGCTGGCATCTTGAGTGAATAGTATCCAAAATTTGCTCTGGTTTCGTAGTTAATAAAATGGCAACCGTATTATCTGGAGGTTCTTCTAAAAATTTTAATATACTATTCTCACCTTGAATAGTTAACTTTTCAAAAGACTCGATAATGTATACTTTGTAACCCCCTTCAATAGGCAGTTGATTCATATGATGTACTAATTGCTCTATTTGGTCTTTTTTAATTGTTGTTTCTTCAGAAGATACATACATAAAATCTGGATGGTTAAATGTTTCTACTTTCAACTGACATTGATCTTCTTGATTACATAAAATCAATTTAGAAAAATCAATAGCGACTTGTTGCATTGCCTGTCCATCGTCGCCCTCAAATAAATATGCATGCGATAGTTTGTTCGATTGATATGCTCTTGTCAGCCTTTCTTGTTCATCCATTATAATGTTACTCCTTTATATAAAAAGGCTGCTTATACATAGTGACCTTACAAATTACATTTAGGAGGTACTAACCAATTAGTACAATGTAATTCAGAAAGTTACCATATATAGCAACCATGTTTTAGAATTGATGGAACGCTTCAACAGGCATTACAAATACCGTTGCTCCTCCAACTTCTACTTCGACTGGATACGGTATATAAGAATCGGCACTTCCACCCATCGGGGTGATCGGCGATACGAGTTGTTCTCTATTACCACAAGTATCATTAATAACTTGTAGCATTTCATCAACACGATTATCTTCTACACCAGATAAGAACGTTGTATTACCTGCTCTTAAAAACCCACCTGTCGTTGCAAGTTTTGTAGCTCTAAAATTATGTTTAACAAGTTTGTCCGAAAGTTCCTGACTATCCTGATCTTGTACGATTGCTATAATCATTTTCATACTAAACACCTCTTTTAAATATTATATCATAATTTTTCTAAATATTTAGTGATAGATTCATAGGTTGTATTGACTACTTTATCTATACTTTGATTAGCATTTATTACAATAAAGCGTTCAGACTCATTATGAATAATCTTTTTATAACCTTCAACTACTTTTTCATGAAATTTTACATCTTCTTGATCTAGCCGGTTTTGATCTCTTTGATTTTTGAGTATGCGCTCTCTACCAACTTCAACGCTAACATCTAGATAAATGGTTATATCTGGATACAAACCGTTGATTGCAAATTCATTGATTGATTTTACTTCTTCTATACCAATACCCCTTGCATAGCCTTGGTATGCTAATGAACTATCAATATAACGGTCACACAAAACAACTTTACCTGTATTTAATGCTGGAATGACTTTACCCACTAGATGTTCTCTTCTAGAAGCTGCGAACAATAAAGCCTCAGTACGATCATCCATCGTATCACCTTCAAGTAGTACTTCTCTTATTTGTTCTCCTGTCTTAACACCACCAGGTTCTCTTGTAAGTATGATATTATACTCATTTTTTAATTTTTCTGCAACTTGTTGTATTACAGTTGTTTTCCCCGAACCTTCAGGGCCTTCAAAAGTTATAAAAGCTGACATCTTATTCATCCTTAATTTCTATTTTATAATTTTTTATTCCTTCAACTCTTAGTTGATGACTACACCAATAATCCATTAATTTTACCATATTTTCAGTGATTTTTTCTCCTTTAAACATTAAAGGAATACCAGGAGGGTAAGGAATAATGTGATTAGCTAATATTTTATTTTCAGCGTTTCTAAAATCTATTTCACGTACATGAGCTATATCGCCGCCATGATACAAACCACTTTCAGTTCTAAAAGGGACACTATGGTTCGTTTCATTTAACCTTTTTTCTATATACATATTGTCCAAACGCGATAATAAGGCCGCAAACGGATATCTATCATCTTCGTGCCAAAGCGGTAATACTATTAATACTTGAAAATCGTCTGAAAGTTCAACGTAAATATTTTGTTCTTCGAAATAGGACTGTAACGCGTAACCTTTATAGCCTTTATACCTTATACTCAATTTCAATGGATCTTCTACCTCAACAATTTCTAATCCTTTTCTCTTTAATAATTGGATCAGTTGTTTTCTTTTTTTAAAAAAGAGTTTACTATCATAATCATCATAAAATGTTTGCGCAAGCTCTAAACTGTTCATCAATAAGTACGACGGGCTAGAAGATTGAAAATACGTTAAATATTTAATCACTTCATTTCGATAAGGCGCATTTTTATGAATGAATATCACAGAACTCATCGTCAATGCTGGTAATGTTTTATGATATGACTGAACCACATAATCTGCGCCTAAAGTTAATGATGATACTGGAAAATGCTCTAAACCAAAATGTGCGCCGTGTGCCTCATCTATTAAAGAAGGCACATTAAGTGCTTTTAAACAGTCCATTATATAGTGTATATCAAAACATTCACCATAATAATTTGGGTAAGTAAATATCGCCAATTTGCTGTCTTTTATTTGATTGTATAAGAATGATTTTTTAGGGCCTAAATATTGGTTTGTAGCATCGCTTATATCCATTTCTAATAGTTTTGCTTGTGCTTGTACTAAATCTAATCCATGAAACACAGATTTGTGCGCGTTTCGTGCTATTGCATATTTGCCTATTTCTTTAGAAAACGCTTGAATTACAGACAATATTCCAGAGGTAGTACCATTAACTAAATAATAAGCATCATAATCAGGATGTTTACTTATACCTTCCATACTTTCCGCTATAACTGATTCGGGATGATGTAAATCATCAAGGCCTGTGATTTCTGTCATATCCATTTTGAAATTTAATTGTTCTAAATAACCAATTGTCATATTTTTATGTCCAGGTACATGTAATGAAATAGGATATGCGTTTAACAGTTCATTAAATTTACGCATTAACGGTCCATTCATAATTATCCTCACTTTTCAACTTCTATATTCCACTATTTAATTTATTAAATTTAGAGGGATTTGATACAAAATCGCTAACTTTGTAATACTTTATATTTTAACATACTCATATTAAAAAAAGAGAAACACAGAAGTATTACTTCTCAGCTTCATTTAAACTCCCAATCTCAATTTATTGAGTTAGTCGGGCTTATGCATGAGCTGAGGGCTCATGTATTCCTCTAGTTCGTCAGCTTCAAACGC
>NZ_JAESKI010000028.1:0-62042 GCF_017892065.1 Staphylococcus sp. GDY8P120P
GGAAATTAGCAGCCTAGAAAACAGTGTTTTTATTAAGTTCCCATTTTAAGGGTTCAGTGCCAAATACAATCAGCTTTCTTTTTTCATTTGAAATGCGTAATTAACGGAATTTTTTTCTACTAATTTCCCCTTACACTGTCCACAAACCATTTTTTCAGTATTAACTTTTCTTATCCTATTAAATTTTAAGTTACAATTAGAACATACATACGTATATCTAACTCGATCTTCGTAATTTTCTATAGCGGAGCAAAATCTTGGCGCCCCAGTTTGTGTGCTTAATATTTTAAAGTCTTTATCTTTGTGTTTATACCCTTTTCCTTGTAGATGAAGATGGTAATGACATAATTCATGTTTAATAATATCTTCAATAGCCTTTTCCCCAAACTTATTATACTGTTTAACATTAACTTCTATATTATGCGTATTTAATATATAACGGCCACCAGTGGTTCTAAGTCTTGGGTTGAAATAAGCTTTATGTTTAAAAGGTCTATTAAAATAAGATTTAGAAATAGACTCGGTCATTTGTTGTAAATTTACATTATCCATATGGATCAATCATTGTCAATGAAACTTTACCTTTTTTATCATCTATATCTAAAATCCAAACATCAACGATATCTCCTACACTCACAATATCCATCGGGTTTTTAACAAATTTCTTAGAGAGTTTTGAGATATGCACTAATCCATCTTGTTTAACACCAATATCGACAAATGCTCCAAAATCAACCACATTTCTCACAGTACCACTCAATTTCATATTAGGTGACAAATCTTCAATTGATAATACATCTGATTTTAACATAGGGGTGTCGAATTCATTCCGCGGGTCTCTATTTGGAGCAATTAATGATTTAATGATATCTTCAAGCGTTGGTTCCCCAATATTTAGTTTTGTTGCCATACTCGATAAATTTATATGATTTAAAGCTGATTTCAATTCGTCATTACCTAGATCCTCAACTTTGAAACCTATTTCCTTTAATAATTGGTAGGTTGCATCATAACTTTCAGGGTGAATGGATGTATTATCTAACGGTTCACTACCATTGATGATTCTTAAGAAACCAATACTTTGTTCGAATGTTTTAGCCCCTAATCGTTTCACTTTAGCAATATCTTTATTGTGTTTAATCGCACCATTTTCTTCTCGATAAGTAATAATATTCTGTGCGATTGTCGACGATAAGCCTGACACATATTGTAAAAGTGAACGTGACGCAGTATTTACATCAACACCTACCTGGTTAACAGCTGTTTCCACAACAAAAGTTAATGCACCTTCCAATGCTTTTTGATTTACGTCATGTTGATATTGGCCTACGCCAATTGATTTCGGGTCAATTTTCACCAACTCACTTAATGGATCTTGCACTCTTCTTCCAATAGATACTGCACTACGTTCTTCTACTTGGAAATCTGGAAATTCTGAACGAGCAACCTCGGAAGCAGAATATACTGATGCGCCAGCTTCATTTACGATAATAAATTGTGCTTTCATTTGGTGTTTTTGAATCATTGATGCTATGAATTGTTCTGTTTCTCTACTTGCCGTTCCATTACCGATAGCAATTAAATCAACATCATAATGGTTTACAAATTGAACAAACGTTTTTTCTGCCTCTTCTTTTTTATTTACTGGTGGGTGAGGGTATATCACCCCTTTTGCAATAAATGTACCAAAGGGATTGATTACAGCTAATTTACATCCTGTTCTAAACGCCGGGTCGACACCCAATATTTGTTTACCTTTCATCGGCGGTTGTAATAAAAGGTTTCTTAAGTTTTCACTAAATACATCAATAGCATGGTTTTCAGCTTTTTCTGTTAAATCTCCTCTTATTTCCCTCTCTATCGAAGGCATGATTAATCGTTTTAGACTATCCTTTATCGCGTCTCCTACAACATTTGACCCTTCATGTTGATATGTTATTTCATTTTTACGAATAAAATTCTCGATACCTTGTGTGTCCATCTCTATCTTTGCTGTTAATACTTTCTCTTTTTCACCACGATTTATCGCTAAAACTCTATGGTTGGCAATTTGTTTGATTGGTTCCGAATAATCGTAATACATAGAAAAAATTTCTTTCTCGTCATCGGCATTCTTTTTCTTTTGAGTTACTATTTTACCATGTTGGAACGTATCTTTAAGAATTTTCGTTCTATACTTAGGAGCGTCTGATACTGATTCAGCTATTATATCTTGTGCGCCTTTAATTGCTTGTGCTTTATCTGTTATTTCTTCATTTAAAAATTGCATTGCTTTTTCTTCAACTGACATATCCAATTTCGATTTTCTAAGCCATTGTGCAAACGGCTCTAAACCTTTTCTTTTTGCTTCAGTAGCTCTTGTTTTCTTTTTTTGTTTATAAGGTCTGTATAGATCTTCTACTCTTTGTAATTTGGTTTGTTTCAAAATATCGCTTTTTAACTCTGTAGTTAAAAGACCTTGTTCTTCTATATTATGTATGACTTCTTCTTTTCTTTTTTGTAGGTTAACCATGTATTGATATTCATCATCAATTTGTTTGATTTCTACTTCATCTAAACCACCAGTTTGCTCTTTACGATAACGAGCAATAAACGGTACTGTATTTTTTTCTTCAAGCAATAATAATACTGCATGAATTTGTTGGCTTGAAAATTTGTATTTTTCTTTTATAGATTGTATTAAATTACTATCCATAGTATCCTCCACTCATAAATAAAAAATTGATTTACGCTTTATTATATTCTAACATACAACGTTATCCCCTTGCCTTTTAATAATACTCAACCAAACATCAATAAAAGCAGAATCCCGGGTTTGGAATTCTGCTTTGCGAACATGCATTTTATTTATTTGCTGCTTCTTGAAGTTTCTTGATTGCTGTTCTTTGTAAACGAGATACATGCATTTGACTTAAACCTATTCGTTCACCTGTTTCCTTTTGACTTAAACCTTCAATAAATGTACATTGTATAATTTCTCTTTCACGTTCAGTTAAAATAGGAAGTATTTTCTCTAAAATCATTCGTTTTTCTGTTAAATCATAATTATCATCTTGCTGACCCATAATATCTAATAATGTAACAGTGGAGCCATCTTTATCCGCTTCAATAGAATGATCTACGCTTAATGCATTATAACTTTGTCCCATTTCCATGGCTTCAAGCACATCTTCCTCGTTTACTTCCAGCCGGTTAGCTATTTCAGCAATAGAAGGTGAACGCTCTAACTCATTAGTTAATTCATCAGTGACTTTTTTGATACGCGGTCCAATCTCTTTAATGCGTCTTGGAACATGTACACTCCACGTTTTATCACGTAAATAACGCTTTATCTCACCAATGACAGTTGGTACTAAAAAGGCTTCGAATTTTCTATCGAAAGATAGGTCGAATCGGTTAATCGCTCCAATTAAACCAACCATACCAACCTGAACGAGATCTTCGTGATGAGATTGGCCTTTTGAATACTTATAGGCCAATGATTCGATTAACTTTTTATAATGTCTAACAAGTTTATCTTGTGCATCGGTGTTTTCATTATTTTGATGCTCGAGTATCCATTGGTTTATTTGTTCAGGTGATACGTCATTAACTGATTTCGACTCTTTCGCCATTATTTCGCACCTGCTCTTTTTTAATATACTTAATCATGCTAATTGTTACACCAGAATTTTTATCTACTGTAACTTCATCCATTAAAGATTCGATTAAAAATAGTCCAAGACCTCCTTCTCTAAGAAAATCTATATTTTCATCTTCTTTATATGGTCCTAGCTTTGCTTTCGTTTCTTCGTAATTAAAGCTTTCTCCTTGGTCAGAAATTACAATTTTAATTTTATCATCAAAAATTTCAAAACAAAGGTTAATCATGCCTACCTCTGCGGCGTCATCTTTATATGCATGTTTCACTGCGTTCGTTACTGCTTCACTGACTGCGATTTTTGCATCTTCTATATCATCATATGAGGCACCAGCACGTGAAAAAACCCCTGATAATGTTAAACGTATTAAACTTACATATTCGGCTGAGGCTGGTAAGCGCATTTCAATATAATCCTGTTTAAGTTGCATGTTATTCGACCTCCGTTCCTTCATTAACATGCATCAAATCTTTCAACCCAGTTATATCAAATAATCGACTTATTCGATCTGAAGCACCTAAAATATATAATTCTTTATCATTCTGGTTTAAAGCTTTCAACGTTCCTACAAATAGTCCTAAACCAGTTGAATCCATATAACTAACATTTTCTAAATTAACATATATATCATGTGTTCCTTCTTGTCTCATCGGTACTAATACTTCTTCCAATTCAGGAACAGTATAAACATCTAATTCTCCACCTACTTTGACCTCATAATGAGTATCATGTGTTACTGTTTCAATATTCAGATTCATAAATTACACTCCTAAGCATAGTTTCATTAATAACCATTATACCCTTTAAGTTTAAAAGCTAATCTTATCTAATTGACTCTTTTTATAATTAATATTGTTAAATCGTCTCTTCTATCTGGATTTTGGATTTTTAAAATCGCCTCATATAAAAGTTGAACGATGTCTTGCGGGTGCATATGTTTATATTTTTTTATCATATTTAAAAGATAATTTTTATCTAAAAAATCACCAGCTTCATTTCTAACCTCAGTGACACCATCCGTAAATATGATAACTAAATCATCTAAATAAATAGGTATCTCTTGTTGTTTATATCTTGTTTGTTGACTTACCCCTAATACACGTCCTCTAACACTGATTTCTTCAAATTCTTCAGTTTCAGCTCTATAGACATAACCAGGTTCGTGACCAGCAGAACTACAATATAAGAGATGATTTAATTCTTCATATAAACCATAAAACATCGTCACAAACATATTTTGGTTTACGTTTTTTTCAACTACACGATTTAGCCGCTTAAGTCCATCACTTGGTAATTGCGAATGTCCATATGAATCCATTCCAAATTTAATCATACTCATCGCTAACGCAGCGGGTATACCTTTACCTATGACATCTGCAACAGCGAAACTCATCGTGCCATCTCTATGATCTATTAAATTAAAATAATCACCACTTACTTTTTGTGCTGCTACTGAGATTACACCGATTTGTATACTGTCAAATTGAGGAATGTCTGTCTTAAGCATAGTTTGCTGTAAACGAGATGCTAAGTCAATCTCTTTATCATGATATTGCAATCGATCTACAAGTCGCTGATAGTCCCTATAATTATATCCAAACCCTTTGACTACTTCTTTAAGTATATTAAAGGTTTTAGAAATTTGTTCATCATTTAAATCTAACGCTTTGACATAATTCTTATGAATTTCAACAATATCTTCTGGCAGTAAATCTTTTCTTTTTACTTCTTCTGTAAAGCTCTCGCACTTTTTTAATAAATCTGTTTCATTAACTGCATGTAAACTTTCGTCAATTAGCGCTTTATATTGATTTTTGAATTCTTTCACTCGGTATTTCCTCCTCAAAATGCAAATATAAATCGCATACATCGGTTTTAACATAAAAATGTTTTATTATATGTATGTGTTTAAAATTGTTAAACAAGCTGTACAATTTAATTTCTATTTAAAGTAAAACACCCTCGAATTATTTATTTATATCGAAAAAAGCTTTAGGATAACCTAAAGCTTTTCAACTTAAACATCCTATTCAAAGATATGTGATTACAAACGCATCATTTGTTATCTCTTTTCTATGTACAAATAATCTTATAATTAAATGCTTGTTGCATGTATAGAGAATTGATGTCTATAACTCGCTATTTTATTACGTTTATTTAAGAATTATGTTCTATGATTTCTAATATTATGTAATCCTAAGCTAATATCTATAGCATTATTTACCTCTTGCATTTTTTCATCAGATAAATATGTTAATTTCTCTTTCAATCTGTTTTTATCTAAAGTACGTATTTGCTCTAACAAAATAACAGAGTCTTTGTCGAGTTTATACTTGCTTTTTTCTATTTCTACATGTGTAGGTATTTTAGCCTTATTAATCCTACCAGTAATTGCAGCTACAATTACGGTAGGACTATATTTATTACCAGTATCATTTTGTATAATGACTACGGGTCTTATTCCCCCTTGTTCAGATCCCTGTACTGGTGATAAATCAGCTAAATAAACGTCGCCTCTTCTCATCATTCATTGTTATGCTTAGAGCTAATGTAGACTTCATTGCAATCGCAAGCTTCACATTCAAATGGAAATGCTTCCGCCGCAAGGGAGAGATTCAAGTCAGCCATTTGTGAATAGCCTTCTTTTAAAAGTTGTTCAATACTATGATTTCTGTTTTGATTAAAACTTGCCATGAATAAAGACCTCCATGTGACTAAAATAGAATATATTGAGATTTCTTGTTAGATATATAATAACAAATTTTAAATACAGTGACTATACTATTTTAGTAATTCATTAAGGATTTCTAGGTCTTGCGTTCCATAATAAATACGTGGCAACCTTCTATTCAAGCGACATAGCACTTCATAATTAATTGTTTTTTGTTGACGTGCCAACGCTTCCACAGATTGTTGACTATCCGGATGATGGTCCATTAATATCACTTTATCACCCATTTGAATTTCTTCTGGAATTTTAATAATTATTTGATCCATACATACTTTTCCGATAATTTCACATTGCTGCCCGTTCACATTTACGTGGAAACCGGACATGATTCTTGGGAAACCATCAGCATAACCAACAGGTATGATACCTATTTTAGTAGGTTCATCTGCGGTATAAATACTACCATAGCTAACGGATTCTCCTGGTTGTAAAATTTTAGTTTGCACAATTTCGCTTATCCATTGTGCGCTTGGTTTCAAATGTACTTTTACATTATCTTTTACATATTGTGAAGGATAATAGCCATATAGTGATATACCAATTCTTACTGCATTACAAAATTGGCTATCTTTCATTAAAGCACCTGCTGAATTTTGTGAATGTATATACTGTGGCTTTTCTTCTTCGTTTACAATGGATTCAAATAGCATTTGTTGTTTAATCATAGATTCTCCTGGTTCATCTGCGCAAGCGAAATGCGTAAACACACCCTCAAACACTAAATGGTCACAATTGTTAATCAACTCGATGATTTCTTTATATTCAACTACATCTTTAATACCTAACCTGCCCATGCCTGTATCAATTTTGACATGTAACCACAAGACCTTCTCATTATCTTCTGGTATTTCTTCTAATGCTTTAATTAACCATTCTTTTGAAGGCACTGTAATTGCTACACGGTGTTGTATGGCTTTATTTATGGTATATGTAGGAATTACACCCAGTACTAATATTTTAGCATCTATCCCGTGCATTCTTAATTCAATCGCTTCATCTAATGTAGCGACCGCAAAAAAATCTGCACCATTACTCATCAAATGACGTGCGATTTTCAAACTCCCTAAACCATAACTGTTTGCTTTAACTACTGGCATCACGGTTTTACTAGGATGTAATTTTTGAAAAACTTGAAAATTTGCAACGATTGCATTTAAATCTACGTTTAAATAAGTTGATCTATAATACTTATCAGACATTAAATGGAACCTCCATTTCAAAAATAAATTTGCCGATTATATATAAAACTCATTTTATAACAATTCTAAAAAAATATTCAAATCTTATATTCTAATCATTGATTAAAAACTCACTTTATTTTTCTATGATAACCTGGCTCATGGCATAATGCTCTGTATGAGAAATACTTACATGCACTTTGAATCCGTCATAATGGATACAAGGTTTGCCTCGTTCGTCATTAAAGCAATCTATTTCATTTAGCGCAATAGATTTACCAAGTCCAGTCCCTAACGCTTTACTGAAAGCTTCCTTACAAGTGAATCTACCAGCTAAAAACTCTATTTTCCGTGCTTCATTATTAAATTGGTTAAAACGCTTTTGTTCATTTATAGATAGCACCCGTTCGATAAGTTTGTCTTGCCTTTGATAAATCTTTTTGATTCTATCGATTTCTATTAAGTCTACACCGACACCATGTATCATAAGCTACTCCTAACTTTCTATGCCAAGTTACTTTAATTTATAGGGAAATGCCGTTATTGATTTTATTGCATAGAATTATTACTATTTTTAATTGCTTGTTTTAACGCATATGCTTTGTTTTTATCTATTAACTTTATCTCAGTATTACCTCCAGCTGTCGATAAAGTCAAACTCGTTAAATTATATTTTCTCATTATAATACCTTCATGTGTATCTACATTTTGAATCCGAAATAACGGTATATTTACAACATTAATAAACCACAAACCATTTCTAACAGTTACTTCTTGATTAACTAACTTATATCTAAATATTTTATATCGATAGATAGGTATGATGAGGCACCCCATGATTAAAATAATTAAGATAATGACTGTTCCAACTATCCATATCCAAAACATCATTTTAGAACTAATAAGATGTAACCACACTTGGTTCACAACAGAAACGATAGCTAAAATGATGATAAAAACTGCTACACTAATTAAAGATGAAAGTCGTATGACTGTTTTTCCAGATGGATGCATATAATTATAATCATTCATCAATATCACCCCTCAAATACCATTTCTTTAATGCTTTCACGTTTTTATCTTCACTATATTTCAATCCTATCTCTGCATTTCCAGCCGCTTTTGCAATTATAAAATTAAAATTTGCTAAGTTACTACGACTTAAAAATGGATTCTTTGTAATTTGCATACCTAATAATTTATCGTGTTTAAAATACGTATTTTTAAAGCCAAACATAGTTACATTACGTACAATCATTTCATCACCATTTAATTTGAATCCTGATGATTTTATAACAATAATGCTATGTAAAATCATTAATATAATAACGAAACTAGCGACAGCAAAAGACCAAGCAGACCAATAATATGTCGCGATTGCAGCCATAATGATTAGAACGAGCGATTCTCTCCAAAAATATCTATGACACCCACGCCAAGGCATACCAATTTCAGGTTTATCAAACATCATACTTGGAATAAGGTTTCTAATAATTTTAAAAGCTTTTTCCCTTTTAATAAATGGCAGAATCATGACATTACCTCCAAGACTTACATCATCTTTATCCGTACTTCCCATATCACTTGTAATAACAAAATGTATTGAGGTATAACCGAATAATTTTCTTAGAAATGATTGTCGCTCAACGACTGCTTGGACCCTATCAGTAGGTACAGTAATACTTTTGACGTTAAACAAACCATATTGGATATTTAACTGATTACCTTGCTGTGTCACTGTATAATTAAAATTTCTGATAATCTCGATAATTGTCCCAAAAATATAACTTAGTAGGATAACAAGTGCAACAATTATTAATACAACCATAAACGTGGCTTGAAAAACTTGAGAGAATGTATCAGTAATTAAGTGCCAAGGTATAATATCATTCAATGCTACAAATATCGGTGAAAGCGTTGCAAAAGCTACACCGATAACGCCACTCGTTAATGCCATAAATAACAATTCTTTGAAAGTTAATTTATATACATCTATAGATTGCGATTTGTCTTCAAATGTTTCCTCTTCTTCCTGATTTGTAAATGATGATTCTGTTATATTCACTTCAGGATTTTGAGCAAGGCTTTGTTGTTTTTCTTTTAACGTTTGTTGAATAAATTCACTTTGTGCTTTGGATACTGTATCTAATTCTATGCCATCACTCGGAGTTTTAATTTGCAATTTAACCCCGCCTACAATTTGATTAATAATCCCTTGTGATGTATCTAATGTTTGAATTCTACGTATATTTAATTCCTTTCTTTCCTTAGTGAAAATACCAGTAGCTAAAATAAAATGATCGTTTTCTATCCAATAGCTTGTATTGTAAACCTTTAGTATCTGAAGGATAAAAGATATTAAAAACAAAACAGTAACAATTCCAGGATATATATATGAAGTGTAATCAGAAAAGTCAAAGTTACGTAAATTAAATACTAAGAAAATAATAATTAAAATGATATTTTGTTTTAACGCCTCTATTATTCCAGTTATGTAAGATATAGGATGTAATTTTTGAGGACTATACATCATAATCAGCTCCACGTAAAAATTCTAAAATATTACTTTCAAATGATTCAACCTCTGTCGTTAAGAGAAGCGGGAAATCAACTGTGTGACCTGCAGTTTTTAACGATAGTTTGTCTAGAAATAATCTTTTTAACAGAGGATTACTTTTTCTTTCTAAAAATTGCGTACGTTCAAACTTAACAATATCATTCTTCTTAAAAAAGAAACCTGTCTTAATTTCAATATAATGGTCCATCATCCTATAAAATGTATATTGGTATTTTAACCATGGTTTTACAATTACATATAAAACATCAAATACAATAGCAGTAATAAATATATAAATCAAAAAGTGCCACCATTCATAATGATTCCATAAAAATATTAGCATCGCTATCACAGCCAAACTAACAATTAATTCAAAAACTTCTACTATGTAATAATAGCTAATGGCTTGTTTGGGACTACGCCTAAATTGTGGGTCGTTAGTCATGCTTACACTCCTTCTTAGAATTTTCAATTCATTATAACATAGCTACTATATTTGCTACATTAATGATTCAATAGCGTAAAATAAAAATTGCGTTGATTTAATATGATAAAGTCGACTGAAGGGCTTTAATACTTGGTCCACATCTTTTCTATTACAATCAATATGCCATTATTATATTCAATATTGAAATATTAATGTATGTCTCGTCTGCAACTTAAACTATATTGCTATTTGATGTATATAATAATTTAAAAATGACGTTTAATCATCCTATTCCGCGTAAAAAAATCACTCCAAAAATTGGAGTGACTAAACCTAACGTTCATATATGATAAAGTATATTATTTTTTGTGGTCTGCGAATGTGCGACCTTTCATTGATTTCTTGTTATTTCTATCTGCTGATCTATCATTTTTCTTTTTATTGTTGAATCCGCCTTTTGAACGACGGTTTTTGTTGTCAAATTTATTTCCACGTTTGTGGTTGTTGCCACCACGTCTAGGGCCTTTACTTTGGCGACCTTTACGAGATAATGGTTTTTCAAATGTAAGTTGAACATCAACTTCATCATTTGATTCTACAAGCTCTTGTAGTAAAGATGCAACTAAATCTACATCATTATATTCTTCAATTAATTCTGTAGCAATACGTTGTAATCTAGGTTCGTTCTCTCTAGACATCCATTTTTGAACCTTACCTTTAATATCATTTTCACGTGCTTTAAGCACTTCTTTACGATGAGGGGGTCTTAATGCTGTCATTTGTCGTTTGTTAGCTTGTTCGATTTGTCTGATATAATCCATTTCGATTGGGTTAACAAAAGTAATCGCTACACCTTTTTTACCAGCACGACCTGTACGTCCAATTCTATGCGTATAGCTTTCCGTATCTTGAGGGATATCAAAGTTATAAACGTGACTCACGCCAGAGATATCAAGTCCTCTTGCTGCAACATCAGTTGCAACTAATATATCTAATTGGTCGTTTTTAAATTTCTTTAATACTTCTAAACGTTTAGCTTGTGTAATGTCACCGTGTAAACCTTCAGCTTTATAGCCTTTTGAAATTAATGCACTTGTTAATTCATCAACACGACGTTTCGTACGACCAAATACAATGGCTAATTCTGGTTGATGTACATCTAAGAAGTTTGTAAAGGTATCAAATTTCTCAAGTTCTTTCACAATTGTATAATATTCATCAATTTGTGGATCTGACATCTCATTATTCATTGTTTTAACAATGACTGGTGATTTCATAAATTGTTGAACTAAAGTTTGAATTGCTTTAGGCATTGTAGCTGAAAATAGCATTGTTTGACGTTGTTCAGCTGGGATTTTATCCATGATAAATTTCATGTCATCAATAAAGCCCATATTCATCATTTCATCCGCTTCGTCTAATATAAGCGTATGAATATCATTTGTTTTTAATGTGCGACGGTTTAAATGATCAATTACACGTCCAGGTGTTCCTACAACGATTTGGGGACCTTTTTTAAGTGATTTGATTTGGCGATCTATTGGCATACCACCAAATACAGTTACTACTTGCACATTTTGTCCATTAGCAAAAGCTCTAAGCGATTCAGCTACTTGCATAGCTAACTCTCTTGTTGGTGCTAGGATTAATGATTGAACCCCTTCTCGATTCGCCACTTTTTCAATAAGTGGAATACCAAATGCGCCTGTTTTTCCTGTACCTGTTTGCGCTTGACCAAGAACATCCTTACCTTCTAAGGCAAGAGGGATACTCTCTTTTTGTATAGGAGTGGCTTCATCGAACCCCATAGATTGTAGGGTTTCTACCGTTTTATCTGAGATCCCTAATTCTTTAAAATTTTGCAATATAATTCTCCTTTATTTATCTGTATTTCTATACATATATGTTCATCTAAGTTTCTTCAACTTCTTTATAGTACCACCTCAAGTATATAATCGCAATAAACCAAATTTGTTAAAATAACATAACCCTTAACATTTATAATCATATTCTGCTCAGAAAACACTGTAATATATAGGTTGTAAGCGTTTAATTTTATTTTCTGGTATTTATTTTATCTTTCGAAAAAAAATTGTTAATTTGTTTATATAGTTAATTATTAGAATATTTATTTACAAGAAACTTCTTAATGAATACAAATAACACTTAACTTTGTGCCTTTTATTAATTAAAAAATAATTAAAACACCACAATTCACACTTAAAAAAGTGAAATAAATCGCGGTGTCCATAATAAAGTTAATGTTTATATTTTAAAACGTATGTTAATAAAGAAAGTTAAATTAACGCTTCTACCACTTCTTCTAATTGCATACCCCGTGAACCTTTAATTAAAATCTTGTCTTGGGGTTCTATATATGATTTTAGTGAGCCAATCAATTCTGATTTATCAGTAGTGTGCGCTGCATAATTTACGAATGCTTGGCCAGTATGATGAATATGACGCGCTTCTCTTCCATAAGTAAATAATGCATCAATTTGTTTATTATCTAAGAAATTACCAACCGATTCATGCATTAATTGACTATTAGGCCCTAGTTCCAGCACATCACCGAGCACGAGAATTTTTCTTCCTTCCATACTGCTGAGAGTATCGATAGCAGCTTTCATACTAGTTGGACTTGCATTATACGCATCATTTATAACCAATCTCTCCTCATTTGTATGATGTTGCTCCATTCTCATACCTGTGAGTTGAACTTGTTGTAAATTTTTAAATATAGTTTCATAATTTAAATTCAATCTTTTACCAACGGCGATAGCTATAGTTGCATTTTTCATATTGTGTTCGCCTAAAATCGGTAATTCATATTGTTCCTCATGATTGATATTAAAAATAATGCCTGTATTATCTGTTTTTTCAATACAACATACTAGGTCATTCGTTGCTGCTTTACCTATACTTAATAAATCTAAGTTCATTAATTGACTTACGTGAGGCTTTAACAAAGGCTCGTCGCCATCGTAAATAAATAGCCCTTGAGATTTGAGCCCTATCGTAATTTCAGATTTAGCTTTTGCTATACCTCCTCTTGAACCCAAATCTTGCATATGTGATTCACCAATATTAGTTATTACAGCAATGTCTGGACTTGCCAATCGACTTAAAGCTTCAATTTCATGAAAACCTGACATCCCCATTTCCAATATAGAGATTTCTGTATCTTGGTCTAATTGCAAAATTGTGAGTGGCATACCAATTTCGTTGTTATAATTACCTTGCGTCTTTTTCACTTTAAATTGAGGTTTTAATACACTTTCAATCATGTCTTTCGTTGTTGTTTTACCATTAGAACCAGTCACCGCAACCACATAAGGTTTAACAAAGGCTAAATACGCTTTTGCTAATTTCTGTAATGCTTCCAGTGTGTCATCTACCCAAATGATAGGACCAGAAATTTCACGATCCATTGCATTGTCTTTTTGATAAAATGCTGCCCCTGCGCCATCTTTTAATGCTTGAACAACATATTTATGGCCATCCACGTGTTCTCCTTTAAATGGAATAAATAAGTTTTGCTCCTCGATTTTTCTCGAATCTATAGAAACACCTTTAATTGTGTAATCTAAATAGTCATTATCAATTTCACATGGAATCCATTCTTTGATTTGTTCTAAAGTTACTTCAATCATGAATTAATCGCCTCAATCAATTTTATATTTATTTTTCTTTTTATCTTCGTGTTTTTCTTTTGCTAGTTCAATTAATCTACTAATTAATTCGGCATAACTTACCCCCATATTTTCCCATAAGCTTGGGTACATACTATAAGCAGTAAAACCTGGCATAGCATTTGTTTCATTTATAAAAATTTGATTATCATCCGTTACAAAGAAATCTGCGCGTAATAAACCAGAGCAATCTGTTGCTTTAAAAGCTTCCACAGCCATATTTCTCAAAGTCATTTTCACTTCATCATCTAAGTCTGCAGGAATATCTAATCTAATTTTTCCATCTTTGTATTTCGCTTTATAGTCATAAAATGCCACGTCTTTAACGACTTCTCCAGGCCAAGTCGTTTCTGGATAATCGTTACCTAGTACAGCTACTTCGATTTCTCGAGCATTAATACCTTGTTCAATTACTAATTTACGGTCAAATTGAAATGCTTCTTCAATACCAGTTTTCAACGCTTCTTCATTATTACATTTACTGATACCTACACTTGAACCTAGATTAGCAGGTTTAACAAAAACTGGATATTCTAATTTATCGTGCACTAATTTTAAAATATTATGTTCATATTTTTGATATTCACTTCTTAAAAAGCTTACATATGGTAACTGAGGTAACCCTCTATGTGCGAATAATTGTTTCATAACAAGTTTATCCATTGAACTTGAAGCAGCTAATACACCATTGCCGACATACGGTATATCTAATACTTCAAACAGACCTTGTATCGTACCATCCTCACCATTTGGACCATGTAATAATGGGAAAATTGCACTGTAGGCACCACCTAAGCTACCTGTACTTAATAAATGAGATATTTCTCCAGCATTAACATCTGTTAATCGTAATGTATCTATGTCATCTATAGGATTTACGATATTTTCTTTCTTTTTCCAGTCACCGTCATTTGTTATGTAAATGATGTCTACTTGATATTTATCTTTATCAATCGCATTCAAGACATTTTGTGCTGTTAATATTGAAACATCGTGTTCCGCACTTTTCCCACCATAAACGATACAAACATTTTCTTTAGCCATATTTTAGCCTCCATATAGAATTCTTAAACTACATCATATCACGATTTATAAATATTTTGCATTTGTTACGTAGTTGAAGAATGATTATTTTTTTAATTAGTATATTGAAGATTTTCAAGTATTTAAAGTGATAACTTTAATTAACCTTACAATTATATTTTTGATTTTATATACCCTACTTCTAGCAAAATAGTATAAAGTTCGGTAAAATCTATATATACTATATATATTAGAAATAATAGTTTTTCAAAGGAGTAAGAAATGAATACTTCACGTCAATCAAAAAATAATCATTGGATCCGGAAAATAGACTGGATTTTAGTAGGCATCATCATTTTATTAGCTATAATAAGTATTACATTTATTAATTCTGCAATGGGGGGCGGCCAATACAGCGCCAATTTTAGTATACGTCAAATATTATATTATGTTTTTGGAGCAATCATTGCATGTTTAATCATGTTAATTTCGCCTAAAAAACTTATGAAATATACATATTTACTTTATATTATCCTATGTGTCTCATTACTTTTATTACTTGTTATTCCAGAAACGCCAATCACACCTATCATAAACGGTGCAAAAAGCTGGTACACATTTGGCCCTATTAGTGTCCAGCCTTCTGAATTTATGAAAATAGTTATCATTTTAGCATTAGCTAAAATTGTTACAAAACACAACCAATTCACTTTTAATAAATCTTTAGAAACAGATTTCAAATTATTCTTTAAAATTATTGGTATAGCCTTTATTCCAATGGTACTTATCTTACTACAAAATGATTTAGGTACAACGCTTGTCATTTTTGCGATTATTGTTGGTGTCATGATTGTAAGTGGTATAACATGGAAAATACTAGCACCTATATTAATAGGCTCACTCGTGATAGCTTCTGGTGTCGTGTTATCAGTTATATACAAACCTTCTATTTTAGAAAATAGTTTTGGCATTCAATCCTACCAAATGAGTCGTATAAACTCTTGGCTTGACCCATATACTTATAGTAGTGGAGATGGTTTTCATCTAACTGAATCACTTAAAGCGATTGGGTCTGGACAATTATTTGGAAAAGGATTCAACCAAGGTGAGGTTTACATTCCAGAAAACCACACTGATTTTATTTTTTCGGTTGTAGGCGAAGAATTTGGGTTTATTGGGTCTGTCATTTTAATTTTGATTTTCCTAGGACTTATTTTCCATTTAGTCAGACTTGCAACTAAAATCGACTTACCATTTAGTAAATTGTTTATAATTGGATTTACTACGATGATATTATTCCACGTTTTAGAAAATATTGGGATGACGATACAGTTATTACCAATAACTGGTATACCGTTACCATTTATAAGTTATGGTGGTAGTTCATTATGGAGTTTAATGTGCGGTGTAGGTGTAATATTATCAATATATTACCACCAATCTAAACACTACACTGCTCAAACTAAAAATAAATAATCAGCTAAATAGATTGGCTCTATACTAAACAGGACTGATATAAAAATCAGTCCTGTTTTTTGGTACAAAAAAAGCGCAAAAATCTCTATAATTTAAATATCTGACCAAATAAATTAAGGAGAGATTATGCGCCTATGAATAATTCAATAGATTTTATAAGTACCCTTGATGAAATAGATGCCAACAAAGTATGTCTCAAATTAAAAATAATCTTGAAAACTTTAAAAAAATATCAATCATTTATTAATAACACACTAAAATACCCTAATATAACCAATGGTCCAATAGAAGGTATCAATAATAAAATTAAACTGATTAAAAGAATATCGTTTGGATATAGAAATTATAATAATTTGCGTAATCGTGCCTTACTAACTTCACGACTTTATGCTTCTACAATCAAAAAAGAGATTAAGCAACCTACGGTTGCCTAATCTCAAAAATTGTATCAGTCCTCTTTGACAAAGAGCCAATAGATTAAAAGGCGTTATGTAAAAAAAGATCACATTAACTCATGTAAAATGAATTAATGTGATCTTTTGAGTTAGAGCTGTCGCTCTAACACAATATGGGTAACTTACTATTTCAATTCGTTAGCGGCTTTCACAGTCGTTGGTAAAGTATGCATGACTTCTAATCTTGATTTAGTTTTCTTTATGTTTACCCCTAATGATGATAATAGTTTAACTACATTTTGAATCTTTTCGTTATCCTTACTCATATCATCACCCCTAACTTCTAGCTTCTACTATATCTTACCCCATTTATTTATGAATTACTACACATTATTGAAAATTTCTTTATATTTATTAAAAAATTCTTTCTTTTATTACTTAACTTATATAAATTTCATAATCAATTATTTTTAATATTAAACATAAATTGAGTATTGCACAAAAACCAAAAGAAATGTCGTGAATGTGTGTTTTACCTTCAAAATGATCCCCGTTTTAAAATTAGAAAAAATATAATTATAACTATACAAACGAAGATATTCATTTTAATGAAGCATAAAGTCACAAATAATTGCATAATAACAATTGCTTAGTATAAAATTTCAAAACCTAAATCATATATTTCTTTTTCTAAATTATTTAAATTTGCAGGTGTTTTAAAATCAATAAGTACTCGCTTATAATCTTTATCAACTGAAACATTGTATACACCTATAAGTTGCGCCAAATGACTTTCAATTTGAATTTTGTTTGCTTCATTTTCTATGTTTTTTATATAAATCGCTTGTGAATTCATGATACTCACCTTATCTAATCTTTCATCAATTTTTGAAAAGTAACTAACAGTTCATCCATAGCCTCTTGCTGCTCGCCCTGATTGACCTTGTCCATGATACAACTCTTCATATGATGATCTAATAGTTTTGTTGCAACGCTATTTAAAGCAGATCTTGTTGCTCTAATTTGTGTGAGTACATCATCACAGTATACATCTTCATCTATCATGCGGTTGATTGCTTTTACTTGGCCTTCGATACGATTTAATCTAGACTTTAAATTGGATTTAGTTTGTTCAGAATGGTGTGCTTTTTGCGTTTCTGTCATGATTTAACGCCTCCTTCTTATTCAATTATATATTATACCCCTCCTGGGTATTAGTCAAGTGATAAAACTAGCATTCCATGTTACAATGGTAAGGCATTTACCAATTATTAAATAATTGAATAGCCAATCGGGAGGTTTAATATGATAGATATCTTCGCTATAATGTATAACCATACAAACGTCATTATTAACGTCATTCTTATTGGAGCATTTATATTAAACCTGATCTTTGCATTTACAATCATTTTTATGGAAAGACGCTCTGCAGGTTCTGTTTGGGCATGGATATTAGTTTTAGGTCTCATACCTATATTAGGCTTTGTCGTTTATCTATTATTCGGTCGTCAAATACAAAGAGAACATATTTTTAGTTTAGATGAAGAAGATAAAGTTGGCATAGAGATGATTGTAAATGAACAACTAGAAGCCTTGAAAAACGATGATTTTTCTAAAGGCAATCATCAAATAGTGAAATTTAAAGATATGGTTCAAATGTTACTTTATAATAATGCAGCTTTCTTAACAACTGATAATGACCTAACAATTTTTGTAGATGGTAAAGAAAAATTTGATTCACTTATTGATGATATATATAACGCAAAAGATTATATACATATCCAATACTATATTTTTCGTAATGATAAATTAGGCAAACGTATCTTAACTGCATTAGAACATAAACTTGATGAAGGTGTCGAAGTTAAAATGCTCTATGATGATATGGGGTCTAGAGCTTTATCAATCAAAGATTTTAAAAATTTCAGAAAAAAAGGCGGCCTTGTAGAAGCATTCTTTCCTTCAAAATTACCACTGATTAATTTAAGAATGAATAATAGAAATCATAGAAAAATCGTTGTCATAGATGGGCATATTGGTTATATAGGTGGATTTAATGTCGGAGATGAATATTTAGGGCTAAAGAAAAAATTTGGATACTGGCGTGATACTCACCTTCGTATTGTTGGAGATGCAGTTAACGCTTTACAATTACGCTTTATGCTTGATTGGAACTCACAATCTACGCGTGATAATTTAAAATATGAAGAACGCTATTTCCCAGATGTGGATTCAGGAGGCACAACGGGTGTTCAAATCGCTTCAAGCGGGCCTGATGAAACTTGGGAACAAATAAAATATGGTTATCTAAAAATGATTGCGTCTGCAAAGCACTCAATTTTTATTCAATCTCCTTATTTTATACCAGATCAGGCATTTCTTGATGCTATCAAAATCGCAGCATTAGGTGGTGTAAATGTTAATGTTATGATACCAAACAAACCTGATCATCCGTTTGTTTATTGGGCAACATATAACAATGTAGCTTCTTTATTAGATGCAGGCGTGAATATCTTTCATTATAATAATGGATTCTTACATTCTAAAACATTAGTCATTGATGATGAAGTGGCCAGTGTAGGAACTACAAATATGGACCACCGTAGTTTTACATTAAATTTTGAAATAAATGCATTTATTTACGATCCTTATATTGCAAAGGAACTTAGATTGGCATTTGAAAAAGATTTAAATGTGTCGTACAGGCTCACCAAACCGTTATATGAGCAAAGGAGTCTATGGATTAAATTTAAAGAAGGTGTTTCCAGGCTATTATCTCCCATCTTATAAAGTAAAGGATACTGTAGCGTCAAACCTTCCTTAAATTATGTAAGATATGTCTAATAGACGATTGGAGTAAAAAAGATATTTAGAACAAGGTTTAAACCCACTACGCCTAAACTGATGTAACTATCTTAACGTTTGAAGTATTTAAATGTACGCCCTAGCTTTTGTACGCTTTTTCAAGTCATTATTATTAGAGTGGGACAACGCGAAATCATTTTAGAAAAATGTGGTTTCCCCGCTCCTTTTTTAAGTTTCCACGAATTCTTTTGGCTTGTATCAAATAAGTATGATTATCCTATTTTGAAATGGAGGACAATTTAATATGTTTGAACAAGATATACTTAATAAAGCCAACTCATATATGGAAACATTTCATTATGATGATGTTTCTGGCCATGATATTGCCCACGTTAACCGTGTTACAAAATTAGCTGAATACATTGCTTCTAACGAACAAAAAGGACACTTATTGACAATTCAATTAGCAAGTATATTACACGACACAATTGACGAAAAAATTGCAAAACCAAAAGAAGCAAAAGCACGTTTAATAATTTTTTTTGCTGAGTTGAACCTCTCTCAAACATTGCAAGAAAGTATATTACATATCATTGAAAATATGAGTTATAAAAATGGAGCAAATAATAACACTAAATTATCCATTGAAGGCCAAATTGTGCGTGACGCAGATCGATTAGACGCAATGGGAGCTATTGGCATCGCACGTACCTTCCAATTTGCCGGCCATTTTGGTGAACCAATGTGGGTAGAAAATCAGGACCATAATATTATGCAAGAAACCAATCAAAATTATAATGACTGGCCGCCTTCTGCCATTAAACATTTTTTTGAAAAATTATTGAAACTTAAAACGTTAATGCATACAAAAACTGCCAAGAACTTAGCTCAACAACGTCACGACTATATGCAAGATTTTGTACAAACGTTTTTTAAAGAGTGGTATTTTAAATACTAAATGATTATTTACTTCGTTATATGCTTCTTATAATAGCATGCAAAAAGAGCCCGAAACATAGGCTGTTTCGGGCTCTTTCTTATGATCTGGCATTATGTACCAGGTTCTCTTTATTCAAAATAAGCTGTCATCAGTTATTTCTTTTTAGATTTCTTAGATACCACTTGCGTGTTCTTACCTTTAGGTGCATTGTCAGCATCGTTTTTTTTCATTGCTTCAATCATTGGAGCAACTTCTTTTTTAGCAAGATTTGAGTAGTACATGTTCGCTACTTGCGTTTGTACTATCAAGAATGCCGCACTGACTGACCAATAAAGACCTAATGCAGAAGCTGAACTTAAAGAAATCCAAACAATCATAATAGGTGAGATAATCATCATCATATAACCCATTTGACGTTGTTCATTTGGCATACTCTTACTTGAAACAAAGGCTTGTAAGAAGTATAAAATACCAGCAATAACCGTTATCCAAATATCAGGTTGTGCTAAATTAAACCATAGGAAATTAGGATGTTCAGTAAAGCCACCGCTTGACGGATATTTTAATACAAAGAATAATCCCATGATGATTGGCATCTGAATTAAGATTGGTAAACAACCTAACATACTCTTCATCGGGTTCATATCGTATTTTTTATATACTTCCATCATTTCTTGATTTGCAGCCATTTTTTCTTCTTGCGTTCTTGAACGCTTAACTTTTTCCTGAACTGCATCAATATCCGGTTTTGCAACCTTCATTTTTTCTCGCATCATATGACTATTTTTATAGTTTGATAACATGAAAGGCAATAATACAATACGAATTGCCAGTACAAGTACCACTATTGCTAAACCATAATCATTGTTAAAACTAGTTCCTAACCAATGTATTAATTTATCCATTGGTTCTACAAACGTATTAAAGAAAAATCCATCTCTATTTTCAGGTTTAGAATAGTCACAGCCTGCTAAAAAGACCATTACACCTAATAATAAAGGTAGTAGCGCTTTCTTTTTCATTTTTCCACCTCTAATGATATATTCACATAGAATTTATTTTATCATACTCAAAGGAAAGTAGAAAACAAAAAAAGAAAGTTTTCTTCATTATTCAACAGTTTGTAAAAATTGTTGCACAGTTCCTTTAATGTTTGGGCTTTTGGCTATTGCTGAAATCACTGATATGCCGTCTGCACCGCTATTTATCACTAGTTGTGCATTTTCCGTGTTAATGCCGCCGATTGCAACGATTGGAAAATCTTGAAGTTTCGTTCTCAAATTCTGAATCATTTCAGGCCCAACTGGCGCTTTTGCATCTGATTTAGATCCAGTATTATACATTGGGCCAACACCTATATAATCAACATTCGTTAAATCAGATGATTGATATTCTTCTAAATCACTTATACTAAGCCCTATAATTTTATCTTCAAACTCCTTATCGAATGTTGCTATATTTTCATCTTTTTGACCAACATGGATACCATCTGCATCTATCATTTTCGCTAAGTCAACGTCATCATTTACAATAAATGGCACGTGATAACTTCTACATAGACTCAATAATTTTTCAGCAAGCGTGATCTTTTCACTTCCAGATAAGGAACCTTCGCCTTTTTCTCTAAATTGAAACATCGTTATACCTGATTTCAAAGCTTCGGTAACGACTTCAGTCAATGAAGTCTCATGAGGTATATCTTGACTCCCACATATAAAATATAGCTTCAAATGTTCTTTTGCAAACATGGTTACACCTCTTCTATATTACTGTATTGTTCATACGCTTCAAATGACACTTTATATAATGCATTTAAAAGTTCTACTGCAAATGAACCTGGCCCTCGATTTTGTACACTTTCTTCCGCTTTTTCTGCAGCAATATTATACAGAGAAACAGCTTCTATGAGCGCATCTATCGATGGATGTTCTGAATCAACAAAACTTGCTACCACTGCGCCTAATAAACAACCAGCGCCAGTTATTTTTGCTAATAATGAGGAACCATTAGATAATTTAAATATACGTCCTTTTTGTACAATCACGTCATCTTTTCCAGTTAATATAATTGTTGTCTTGAAGTGTTTTTGAGCTTCATTTGCGATTGCCACTGAATCTAAATTTTGGTCACTATCTGTCCCTTTCATTTTTGTATCACTGTTAACCAATGTAAATATTTCAGAGGCATTACCTTTTATGACTGCAACTTTTATTTCTTTTAAAAAGTTTGCACAAAAGTCCTTTCTATATTGTGAAGCGCCTACTGCAACAGGGTCAAATATAATAGGCGTGCCTACTTGGTTTGCAGTCTTTGCAATTTCTAAAATGTCTTTTTCTCTCTCTTTGGTTAACGTTCCAATATTAATCAACAATGCCTTGGCAGCTGTCAACATTTCATGCGCTTCTTCAGGTGCCTCACTCATTGCTGGACTTGCACCTAAACTTAACAAACCATTTGCAGTAAAGTTTTTAACTACGTCATTTGTATAACATATCACAAGTGGATTGTGTTGCCTCAGGTTTTCTAAATTATTCATCATCTAAACCAACTTCCTTCATATATGCGAAATGATTTACCGGTCCTCTACCTTGTCCAATTTCGGGCGTGTATTTAATACTTAATGAAATAAATTTTTTCGCTTTTCGGACCGCTTCATACATCGATTTCCCTTTAGCTAACTCTGCTGTAATAACCGCTGAAAAAGTACATCCTGTACCGTGCGTGTGCTTTGTTTCATACCTAGGCTCTTCAAAAGTATATACATTGTCTTTTGTAAAAAGATAATCTGTTGCTTTATTCTTATCTTCTGAATGCCCGCCTTTAATCACAACGCCTTTACTACCTATCTCATTAATAAAAATGTTGCCCGCTTGATAAATAGATGATTCATCCTTGATTGATATACCAGTAATTTCTTCCGTTTCTGGCAAATTCGGTGTTGCAACAGTAGCATGAGGTAATAAAATATTTTGCAAATTAGATTTAGCATCATCATCCATAAGTGAATCCCCGCTTTTGGCTAACATGACGGGATCAATCACGTATGGGATATCAGAATATTTTTTTAAATATTGCTGTATTAATTCCATCATTTCTTTTGATGCAATCATTCCTGTTTTCAATGCTTGTGGTAACTCGTCATTAAATATGCTTTCTAGTTGTTCTTTTAACCACTGTGTTTCTATATTATGAATATGCTGTACACCTTTTGTATTTTGAGCAACAATACTCGTAATGGCTGCCATACCATATACACCACAAGCATGAAAAGATTTCAAATCTGCCATAACCCCTGCTCCGCCAGTAGGGTCAGTTCCTGCAATCGTTAAAGCGATGCTAGGTTTATTCATATTAATCTCCTCCGTATAACCAATCTTCTTGAATATAAGACATATTAAAGAAATTACGTTCGTGTACCGTACTTTGTAAGAAACATGATTTAATTTCATTTTTTTCTTTAATAGACATATTTTCGGTTAACTGGTTCATTAAATTATCAAACACATTTACAAGTGCGTCCATTTCTTTACTATAAAATTCAAACCATCTAGCTAAAATAGAATTTTGATTTAATCCATTATCTTTTAATGCCGCTTTAGCAATCACTTGATAAACATAAGGGCACGGTGCCATAGCTGCAATTGTATATGCTGCATTTTCTTTAGCATAAGCATTGAAATACATATGCTTTATATAATGATCACCACTCGGTGGCCATACTTTTTCTTGTACGATTTCATTATAATTCTCTTGCACATGTTCTGCTAATATTTCATGTGCTTCTACTTCGCCTTCAACTATAAACTGTATTTGTTCTACTAAGAACTTAACATCTTCTAATTGGTTCATTTTAGGTATCAATAATGCATAAATATTTGCAAATTCTTTTAAGTAAGATGCATCTGCCCTTAAATAAAATTTGATTGCGTCGCTAGGAAGTGTTCCATGTAACATGTCTTGTATAAAAGGATCTTTATAAATTTTCTTTATAATTGGTTTTGAAGCTTCTTTTAATTCTTGTGAAAATAACACACTTAGCCCTCCTAAATAAAAAAACTACATCCCACGTAGGAATGTAGTTAATTAATACATAGGTCAGCGTTACTTTCCCAAAATATTAATACAATACTACTTTCCTACGTTGGTATTAACCAAATCAGGTTGTAAGGGTCTGAACTATTTCATCTCAGCCTAACGGCTCCCCTAGTAGTCTTATACTTTATAGTTTCTTAAACATAACAAATTAACTCACACATTGCAAATTCAATCAAATATGAAATCGCATATTATTTTTAATAGATTCTATATCTCGATAAGGTTAAGTCATTATTTTTATAGGTAGTTATACATGCGCTGAAGTTCATGAGTAAGAACTGGCGCTTTAGGATTTAGATATAAATATATTGGTATTTTAATCATTTACTGCAAAAAAAGAAGAGACTAGGGTATTTTAACCTAGCCTCTTCTTATTACTTAAATAATGTTATTATTTTAAATTATGCAGTTACCCATTGTGAAGCACCAGCTGTGTTGTAAAGATCCATTGCTGCTTGGTCTTGTACTGACTCTGGAGCTTCTGTTGGAGATACACCTTGATATTCTGCAGGTGCTACTGAGTCCCAAGTGCTTTGTAAGAATTGATATTTACCTGCTGCACCTGATGATGGGTTTACAGCTTTAAGATCTCCGCCTGATTCACGTTGTGCAATTGCTTGTAAATGTGAATTAACGTTTACTGATGAACCACTTGAAGCTTCATTTGAGCTTGATGATTGAGTTGAAGCTTTTGTTGTAGCTTCTTGTTTTGGTTGTTGTGTTTGTTCAGTTTGGGGCGCAGCTTGTTGAGCTGGTTGTTCAGTTGATGCTTGCTCAGTTTGTTGTGGTTGTTCTTCAGTAGTAGATTGTTCTGATGAAACGTCGCTTGAACTAGAACCTTCGCCAAAGCTCCATGACCAATTTTGGCCATCTGATTCAAAATTGAAATTTTGTCCATTATGATTAAAGTTATAGTTATATGCACCCTCTTGAACTGGAGATGCATCTAATTGTTCTGGATTAGATTGTGCTAATTGTGCTAATTGTGCTTTGTCAACGCCTTGTTCGGCTGCGTCTGCTGAGTTTCCTGCTGCGAATCCTGTAACGCCTAAACCTACTGCTAATGTTGATGCTAATACTGTTTTTTTCATTGTTAATAATTCCTCCTATAAGGTAAATAATTTTTAGTTATGATTAATTTGCAAGTACAACTATAACATCTAAAAAATAGTAGTAGGTTACAGTCAAATAAAAAAGTGTATACTTTCTTTACATGCGAGTTACATTTATCCAAAGTTATAATAGTCTAACTTTATTCTAAAAAACTGTTATGAAAGTGCTTTTGCTTAATATGGAAAATTATCCAATGTAATACACTTGTAATTTGTCTGATTATTCTGTTATATTAGATATCAATATTGGCTAAATTATGTATTAAGCTATTCCTATCTAAACGAAATAAATATTAAGTTAGAAGGAATAGCCTGATAGAAGTATAATTTAATAGTAGGATATAATGTATATTAGATTTGATGGGTTATATTAAAGGGGAGTTAGGTGTGGATGGCATTTTATACAATTTCATATATATCATTTTCTTCTAAATGGAATTCACTTATAGATGGTTCATTTGTTTCTATAGTCGGTGGTTCAAAAAATGCTTCTGCTTCCTTTTTAATACGTGGGGACATGAATTGAATGGTTTCAATAAAAAGCTCTGATACAAAGTGCATCTGTCCTTCTTTTTCAAATTTACGTGATTGCATCTGTCCTGTTATACCAACAAGTGAACCTTGGCTGATATATTTTTCAACATTATTAGCCATTTTTCCAAAAGCTTTACAAAATAAATAATCACAAACAATATTTTGATTTTTATCCTTATAATTTCTAGATACAGCTACACAAAATGTGGCTCGTTTATTCCCCTCCTTCTCATATATTTTAGGGTCCTTTGTTAGTCGCCCTACAATGACAATGCTATTAATCATACGTCACCTCCTTTATAAACTAATCATAAAAAATTTACCCATACGCGTCAAAATACAATTTTAAATATTTCAAAAAGTAATCACCTACTAAATTTTACTTTTTTTACCTTTCTAACATAAAATTACGTTATAATGATTATATAAATAAATTTTTTGTAGAATTTAAATTAATTAATTGGATGTGAGACGATGAAAACATTTAAAGCCGTTCGATTTCAAATCGTATCAGAGAATGGTGGTGTTACTGAATACGAATTAGAAGATGGTGTCATTATCAATAAGGAAAACAGTGGCACTGGCTGGTTGCTTGAAATCGTCATTTCAGATTATCATTATGAAACTATGAAAAAATATATGGAAGATGAAACATTATTAGATATACGCGTAGTAATCACTAGACCTGCTAACGATCCTGCATTGTTTGATGCAACTATCAAAAATATTATTCAGTTAAATCATACAATCTCTGTGGTTTGTGAATGTCATATCTATACTTTAAGACAAGTTTATGCAGAAAGTTTATTAGAACAATTAATCGATGAAGGCTTAACTGGTGACACATTGAAAAAATCATTTAACCGAATGATGCAATCTAAACCAAGATTAAAAGATGAAAAAATAGATAAATAAAAATGAACGAGCCCAAGACGTTGTTTACGTCTCGGGCTCGAATATTACATAGATGATAGCTGACTAGTATGAAAATATACTTATAAAAAGAGGCCTGATTGGGTCTCTTTTTATTTAAAGAACTACTATTTTCTAAAGTTAAAGTGTGCTCATTTCTATGAAGATTGGTAGTTCTTACACAAATATTTTAGCTCTTGTATGTTTTTAGTCACCTTTACTATGGTAGGAGGACGAACTATTTTAGAAAACATAAATTTATGTTCTAGCCATTATTGTTTATCTTGAAGTGCAAAAGTTAACTCACAGCTACAAGCTAATTGTCCATCTACGGTTGCTTTAGCAGTGCCTTTGCCAATAGGACCTCTAAGTTTAGTTATTTCAACTTCTAAACGTAATGTATCTCCAGGTGTTACTTGTTTTTTAAATCGGCATTTATCAATACCAGCAAATAATGCAAGTTTGCCTTTATTCGCTTCACTATTTAACATTGCAACAGCTCCTGTCTGAGCTAAAGCTTCAGTGATTAATACGCCAGGCATCACAGCATACTCTGGGAAATGCCCTTGGAAAAATGGTTCATTACCTGAAACTTGTTTAATTGCTACACATCGTTGACCTTCTTCATATTCTACTACTCGATCAATCAATAAGAATGGTTGTCTATGCGGAATAATCTCTTTAATTTGATTATAGTCAAAAATTGTTTCCATATTTTGTTTCCTCCAACTTTGTTGCTATTATGTTAATCCTGTTAATGTATTATATCGTTAATCTTGTGTTCTTTTGATATCTGCACCTAATGATTTTAATTTACCATGTAAATCAACATATCCTCTATCTAAATGTTTCAACTCAGTAACGTACGTTGTCCCATCAGCTACGAGTCCTGCTAAAATAAGTGCTGCTGCTGCACGTAAGTCTGTGGCTTTGACTTGAGCACCTTGAAGTTCACTTTTACCTTCAATTTTAGCACTTCTACCTTCCACAGTAATTTTAGCATTCATTCGTTTGAATTCTCCAACGTGCATAAATCTATTTTCAAAAACTGTTTCAGTCACTACTTTATGGCCATCTGCAGTTAGTAATAAAGCCATCATTTGAGACTGCATATCAGTAGGGAAGCCTGGGTGTGGCAATGTTTTAATATCAACTGGTTTCAATGAATTTTCTACACTGACACGGATTGCATCATCTAGGTACTCTAAATGAACGCCCATTTCCTCAAGTTTATAAACTAAGCTAGTCATATGCTCTTTAATCGCGCCATTAACTAGCACATTACCTCTTGTGATTGCACCAGCAATAAGTAAGGTACCTGCTTCAATTCTATCAGGTATAATTGAATGTGTTACCCCTCGTAAAGTTTCTACACCTTCAATCGTAATTGTATCAGTACCAGCGCCTAATACATTACCCCCCATTTCATTGATATAATTAGCTAAATCAACAATTTCTGGTTCGCGCGCTACGTTTTCTAATACGGTTTTACCTTTAGCTAAAGAGGCAGCCATAATAATATTTTGCGTTGCACCCACACTAGGAAAATCTAAGTGAATCGTTGCGCCTTTTAACCCGTTAGTTGTACTAGCATAAATAAAGCCACCATCCATATGGATTTCTGCACCTAGCTCTTCAAAGCCTTTGATATGTTGTTCAATTGGTCTTGAACCAATGGCACAACCACCTGGCAAAGCAACTTTGGCATGCCCTAAACGAGCTAACAACGGCCCCATAACAAGAATACTTGCTCTCATCTTGCTCACGTACTCATATGGTGCTTCTTCATTTAATTGTTTGGTTGCATCTACAGTAACGATTTCTTTATCTTTATCATACGAAACATCTGCATTTAATGTTGATATTACGTTATTAATTGTTTCTACGTCACTAAGTGCTGGTACATTTTGTAATTCACTAACGCCTTCCGACGCTAATAGTGACGCTGTTAATACTGGTAACACAGCATTTTTAGCTCCTGAAACTTTAACTTCACCAATTAATTTTTTACCACCATTAATTTCTATCTTATCCATCTTAAATCCTCCACTTAACTACTTATAAATTGCCATTATTTTAATCAAACGTACTACTAAATTATATCGATAAACATCAATGATATACAATTATTTGAATTATTGTGCTAAATATTTTATTTGTGTAGAAAATTGTAGCAAATCTACAATAAAATTACTTACTGATGTTCCGATTAATATTGCCAAAAATATCATACAAATTTGAATTTGTAACGGATACCCTTTTTTAAAAAATTGTTCTAATCTCACTGCATTAAGCGCCCAATAAGCGATACAAATACAAAACAAATGTAATATGAGATGTACAATTGAAAACTGCCCTAAATATTCCATAAGTCATTCTCCTTGATAAACACTATTTATATATTTTACACGAAAGACATAGTAAAAGATACTTAAGAATGAGATAAACATCTTGTAAATGATAAATGTTTGATTAACTGATACTTTCCCTTTATGGATATGTTTTATGCATAACTATTGTAATTAAATAATGATGGTTATTTTGTAAATTGACTACGTATCATGATGTATCTTTCAAACGGTTAGTAACAATGCAATCGAAACGAAATTATAGTTTTAATTTAGCTATTACGATATTGAAAAACTTAAATCCAGCAATGTTTCATTACAACCACCTACTGAACATAGTATATTTATAACCGAGATATTATTTCTGACTTGTCCTCAAAAAAAAAGAAGCCCTAAAAGGGACTTCTTTACGCATTATTGTAATTCAGCGACACGAAGACGGTTATTAGCACGATCTAATGCGCGTTTGGCTCTATTTATGTCACTGTTATCTTCTTCACTATTCAAATGAGACTCTGCTCTCGATTTTGCTAACTCTGCTCTAGCTACATCAATCTCCTTAGCAGGCTCTGCAGTTTGAACGATGATTGATAATTTATCTTGTCTTACTTCAACAAAACCTTCACTCACTGCAATATATTCTGAACCACCGTCAAAATTAATTTTGGCATAGCCAATTTCAAGTGCTGCAACTGTTGGAATATGTCCATACATGACACCGATTTCTCCAGCAGTAGTTTGTAATACTGCCAGAGTGACATCTTCTCGGTCGTAAACAGAACCATTAGGAGTGACAATATTTAGGCTTAATGTATTCATTATCCATACCTCCTAATTTTAAACTTCAACACCCATATCTTTAGCTTTTTCAATTACTTCTTCCATACTGCCAACAAGACGGAATGCATCTTCTGGAATATGGTCATAATCACCATTTAAAATGGCTTTGAAGCCTTCTACTGTTTTTTGTACAGGTACATATGATCCTTTTTGGCCAGTAAATTGTTCAGCCACGTGGAAGTTTTGTGATAAGAAGAACTGAATACGACGCGCACGTTCTACAGTTTGTTTATCTTCTTCAGACAATTCATCCATACCTAAAATAGCAATGATATCTTGTAATTCTCTATATTTTTGCAACGTAGATTGAACATCACGTGCAATTTCATAATGTTCTTGACCAACGATTGATGGATCAAGTGCTCTTGAAGTAGATGCTAACGGGTCTACTGCAGGATAAATACCCATTTCTGTTAACTTACGTTCTAAGTTTGTAGTTGAATCCAAATGTGCGAAAACTGCAGCTGGTGCTGGGTCAGTATAGTCATCGGCAGGTACGAATACTGCTTGAATAGAGGTTACAGAACCTTTAGTTGTTGATGTAATACGTTCTTGTAACTGACCCATTTCAGTAGCTAATGTAGGTTGATATCCTACTGCTGAAGGCATACGACCTAAAAGCGCAGAAACTTCTGAACCAGCTTGTGTAAATCTGAAAATGTTATCGATAAACAATAGAACATCTTGTCCTTGTTCATCACGGAAATATTCAGCCATAGTTAAACCAGAAAGCGCTACACGCATACGTGCACCAGGCGGTTCATTCATTTGACCAAACACCATAGCTGTCTTTTTAATAACACCACTATCACTCATTTCATAGTATAGGTCATTACCTTCACGTGTACGTTCACCTACACCAGCAAATACTGAAATACCACCGTGTTCTTGAGCGATATTATTAATTAACTCCTGGATTAATACCGTTTTACCAACACCGGCACCACCAAATAACCCGACTTTACCACCTTTAATATAAGGCGCTAATAAGTCAATAACCTTAATACCAGTTTCTAATATTTCAACTTTTGTAGATAATTGATCAAATGCAGGTGCTTCTCTATGAATTGGATCGCGACGAACTGAGTCTTCGATATTTTCTTCTAAATCAATTGTGTCACCCAACACATTAAATACTCTACCTAAAGTTTCATCTCCAACTGGAACACTAATACTTCGTCCGTTATCTCTAACTTCTGTACCACGTTTAACACCATCAGTTGAATCCATTGCGATTGTGCGTACAACGTCATCACCAAGTTGTAATGCAACTTCTAGCGTTAATTGAACAGTACCTTCGTCTCTTTCTACGTCAAGAACTAAGGCATTATTAATTTCTGGAACTTCATTGTGCTCAAAGCGAACATCAATTACTGGACCCATAACTTGTGTTACACGGCCTAATCCCATGCTATTTTCCTCCTTTAATCGTTATTCAAGTGCAACTGCGCCACCAACAATTTCTGTGATTTGTTGCGTGATTGCTGCTTGTCTAGCTCTGTTATATTCGATAGATAAATCATCAATAATATCCGTCGCATTATCAGATGCATTTTTCATAGCCGTCATACGTGTTGCATGTTCACTTGCTTTTGCATCTAAAATCGTTCCATATATTAAACTTTCCACATATTGAGGTAAAATCACGCTTAATATAGCTTCTTTGTCTGGTTCAAATTCATACGAAGACATTTGACCATGCCCTAAACTTGAATCTTCTGGAGACAATGGAAGTACAGTTTTCATCGAAGGTGTGTTTTCTAATACACTTACGAAATGGCTGTAATAAATTTTTACCTCATCCACAGCTTCATCGCTATATAAGTCTATAGCTTTTTTAGCGATCGCTTGAATTTCTTTAAATGAAGGTTGGTCAGGCACTTCCGTTAAGGAATCATGAATGTCGTAGCCTTTATTTTTTAGAAAATCAACACCTGATTGACCCAAAACTAAGATTGAGTATTCTTCACTGCTGTTATGTTTATTTTCAATATCTTTTATTAGGTGTTTTAATACATTTGCATTATAAGCACCTGCAAGCCCTTGGTCACTTGTAATTACTATATAACCACTTTTATTCACTTCACGTTGTCGTAACATTGGATGATGTGAATTTTTATCTGCGCCAGCAACTGCTGTAATTGCATCTTGCATTTTCACCATATATGGTCTAAATTGATTTGTATTCTGCTCAGCACGACGCAATTTTGAACTGGAAACCATGTTCATTGCTTTTGTAATCTGTTTCATCTTTTTCGTTGATTTTATTCGTGTATCAATTTCTTTAAGAGATGCCATTATCTCACCACCTTTTATCTACATTAACTATTATGCTTCTTCAGTTTTACTAAAACTCTTCTTAAATTCATTAATAGCTGATTCAAATGATTCATCATTTGGTAAAGCGCCGGATGTTTTGATTTCATTTAATAAATCAGAAGCATTTGTTTTAGCCCATTGATTTAACTCATCTTCAAAACGTGTAATATCAACTACTGGAATATCGTCTAAATGACCTTTGGTTAAAGCATAAATAATTAAAACTTGATTTTCTACAGGTAGTGGTTTGTTTTTGTCTTGTTTTAGAATTTCAACCGTTCTTTTACCGCGGTCTAATTTTTTAGCAGTAAATTCATCTAAATCAGAACCGAATTGTGCAAATGATTCTAATTCACGATATGACGCTAAATCTAAACGTAAAGTACCTGCGACTTTTTTCATTGCTTTAATCTGCGCAGAGCCACCAACACGAGATACGGATTGACCTGCATTAATCGCTGGTCTAACACCAGAGAAGAACAAGTCAGATTGCAAGAATATTTGTCCATCTGTAATAGAAATTACGTTGGTAGGTACATACGCTGCGATATCTCCTGCTTGTGTTTCAATAATAGGTAACGCTGTGATTGAACCGCCACCTAAATCATCATTTAATTTAGCTGCTCTTTCTAATAATCTACTATGTAAGTAGAACACATCACCAGGGTAAGCTTCACGGCCTGGAGGTCTACGTAATAATAATGATAATTCACGATAAGCTGCAGCTTGTTTTGTTAAATCGTCATAAACAATTAAAACATCCTTACCTGCAAACATGAACTCTTCACCCATGGCTACGCCAGAGTAAGGTGCGATGTAGAGCATAGGTGCTGGATCTGCTGCTGATGCTGAAACAATAATTGTATAATCAAGTGCGCCTTCTTGACGAAGTTTTTCAACATTTGCGCGTACTGTTGAGTCTTTTTGTCCGATTGCAACATATATACAAATTGTGTCTTGATCTTTTTGATTTAAAATCGTATCGATCGCAACGGTTGTTTTACCTGTTTGACGGTCTCCGATAATCAATTCACGCTGACCACGGCCAATAGGTACAAGCGCATCAATTGCTTTAATACCAGTTTGCAATGGTTCATCAACTGATTTACGATCCATGACGCCAGTAGCTTTTTTCTCTACAGGGCGTGTTTTCGTAGTATTGAGCGGCCCTTGTCCATCAATAGCTTGCCCTAATGGATTAACGACACGACCAAGTAATTCGTCTCCAACTGGGACTTCCATAATACGCCCAGTACGTTTGACTTCGTCTCCTTCTTTGATATCCGTATATGGTCCTAAAATTACTACACCAACATTGGATTCTTCAAGGTTTTGTGCTAAACCTAGAACGCCGTTATTAAATTCAATAAGCTCACCAGCCATAACATCATTTAATCCGTGGATTAAAGCTATGCCATCACCTATTTGTAGAACTGTACCTACATCAGTAACAGCCATTTCTGACTCATAATTTTCTATTTGTGAGCGAAGTAAAGCACTGATTTCTTCAGCTTTAATGGCCATCTATGTCACTCCTCCGATTTTTATTTCACTCTAATAAATTGCTTTTCAAGTTTTGCAAGATCATTTTTAATACTTGCATCCATCACTTTTGTACCAACCTTAACACGGATACCTCCGATAAGATCTGGGTTTACTTCATTTGATATCTTTAATTTTGAAAGTTTTGTACGTGACTTTATAATTGAATCAATACTTGTTAATTCATCCTCGGATAATTCATAAACTGATTCAATAACAGCAAAATCTTGATTATAATGCTGATTAAACAATGTTTCGAAAGCTATAAATATTTCGTGTATATATGCAAGATGGCGATTACTCGCAAGAACCATTAACATATTTTGCAAATATTGATTAGCTTGCCCAAAAATGATAGCTACAAAACGATTGCGCTGTGTTACATCTTGTTGAGGGTCAGTATCTAATTCTTTTAAGTTTTCTAATTCAGGTTGTACTGCTTGGTCAATTGTTGAAAATTCTTCATACATTAGATCGAGCATTTCTTTTTCCTTAGCAGTATCAAATAACGCTTTGGCATATTTTTTTGCTACGTTAGCCATTATTTATCGCCCGCCTCTTTAATGTACTTTTCAACTAATTCTTTTTGATCTTTTTCTGAGATTTCTTTTTGAAGTACTTTTGAAGCAATCAGTACTGAAAGCTCAGAAACTTGATTATTAATATCTGCAAGTGCACGTTCTTTTTCACTATTAATTTCATTTTGAGCAGTTTCAATCATACCATTTGCTCTGATGTTAGCTTCATGAATGATTTCTTCATGTTGTTTACGCGCTTGAACCTTAGATTCTTCTAATATTTTATGAACCTCTTCTTGGGTTTCTTTTAAAGTTTGTTTATTTTGTGCTTCTAATTTCTGTGCATTTAATTTAGCTTGCTCAGCGTCGTCGATATCTTTATTAATATCGCGTTCACGTTGGTCCATTACATCCTTAAGTGGGCCCCACGCAAATTTTTTCAATAAGGTTAATAAAACGATAAACGTTATAAGTGTAACGAAGATGGTCCCCCATCCAACGCCACCGCCACTGGCTGCACCAAGCACGAACATATTTGTCGTAGCAGTCACTTCCATAGACACTCCTTTCATACGATATGGTTATAAGACATTTTGATAAAAACGAACGGCGAAAGCCGATAAGACCTCGCCATAAATACTAGTTTAATTATAGTGACATGAAAGCGATAACTACACCGATGATAGGTAACGCCTCAACTAAACCGATACCGATGAACATAATACCCATTAATTGACCACGTGCTTCTGGTTGGCGAGCGACACCTTCTACTGTTCTAGAAACGATAAGACCATTACCAATACCTGCCCCAAGTGCTGATAACCCGATTGCGATTGCTGCTGCGATTAAATTCATTTAAAAATCCTCCTAATTATTTCTTTTTTAATTTTTTAACTTAATGACTTTTTTGTACTTTGTGTGACATATACACCATTGAAAGCATTACAAAAATATATGCCTGAATCGTACCAATGAAAATTGAGAACCCTTGCCATATCACTAGGCCAGGTAAACCGATTGCCCAACCCCATGCTGGGAAACTGAACACTAAACTTGCTAATAAACCAAGTAATAATTCTCCCGCAAAAATATTTCCATACAAACGTAGACCCAATGTTAAGGTTGAAGTAAACTCTTCAAAAATATTAATCGGTAATAGGAAAATTGGCTTAGTATAGTTTTGGAAATAACCTTTAGTACCAACCATCTTAACGCCATAATAATGTGTTAAGAGTATAATCAACGTTGACAATGTCAATGTAACGGTTGGGTCTGCTGTTGGTGATTTCCACCAAAGCGTATCACCTGCAACCAATTGAAAAGGTAATCCAACCATATTACTAACGAATATGAAAAAGATTAAAGTAACTGCTAGGAAATGGAACTGACCGCCTTTGGACCATGCCATGTTACTTTCAATAATTCCTCTTACGAAATCAAAAACCCACTCTATAAAATTTTGTTTGCCTGTTGGACGTTTCTTGAGGTTCCGTGTACAAATAATAGCTATGACAAAAACAATAAGCGCCGTAATCAACATCATCATGATTGATGACAGATTAAACACGATGTCTAAACCGAATACATTCCAACTGACTAGAGGGTCTTTATGATCCATGTCTTCTCACCTCTTTCATTATAAAATTTATTTCTTGTGTAAAAATGGTTTGAAAACAATTAAAACATAAGAAATCATTAAACCAACAACTACTCCAATCACGTTTATATAATCTTTATAAAAATACCATAATGTACAAGCTAAAATCACAATCAAATATCTCCATATGTTGCCCGTTGAAATATGTATGTTGTCTTCTTCTTTTGCTCTCGCCAAATAATATTCAAAAGTAAAAGTAATGCATAGTGATCCACTTGTACCTATTAAAAGACCTAATATAAACTCAGAGTATGTGAAAATAAACACAATAACTAGCACAATGATACTGTATAAATAGTATTGAATGTACTGGTTAAAAATGATGTTGAAACGTTTCATTTCAGTGCCTCGTTTCACCTTATCTTTCGTATATGAAAACCATTCCAATCATACAATTTTAATAATAATATAGGGTAGTTAACGTGTCAATTCTATTCAAATTGTAATTCAATTTTTTACACAAATGTCACAAAAATGACACATTAAACTATTATTATTTGAAAGATGAAGGTTTTTTATCAATTAGTCCAAAAAAATACTTAATATTTTGACAAATTCTGTTGGCTGCGTTGCCATCGCCATACGGATTTCGTGCTGTGCTCATTGTCTTATACAAATTTTTGTTGTCTAATAAAGCTTTTGTTGCTTCGAATATGTTGTTTTCGTTTGTACCTACAATTTTAAGTGTCCCCGCTTCGACACCTTCAGGCCTTTCTGTTACATCCCTTAATACAAGCACTGGTTTACCTAATGAAGGTGCTTCTTCTTGAACACCACCAGAATCCGTTAAAATTAGATAAGATTGGTGGGCAAAATTATGGAAGTCTACCACCTCTAACGGTTCTACCAGTTCAATACGAGCATGATTAGATAAATAATAATCTGCAATGGCTCGTACTTTAGGATTTTTATGTATTGGGTAAACAACAACAACATCATCATAAGTATCGACAATAGCTCGTACTGCCTTAAAAATATGAGACATAGGCGCTCCAATATTTTCTCGCCTATGCGCTGTCAATAAGATAATACGTTTATCTTTATGCTTATCAATTATTTCTGAATGATAATCTTTGTGAATTGTTGTTTTCATAGCATCAATAGCTGTGTTCCCTGTTACTACAATAGCATCCTTTGGCTTATTTTCAGAAATTAAATTTTTTGCAGCATTATTAGTAGGAGCAAAGTTCAAATCAGCCATTACTCCTACCATTTGTCTATTCATTTCTTCAGGAAATGGAGCATATTTATCCCAAGTACGTAAGCCTGCTTCAACATGGCCTATTGGTACTTGATTATATAATGCTGCTAAACTTCCAGCGAATGTGCTCATCGTATCACCATGAACAAGTATCATATCTGGTTGTTCTTCTTTAATGACCCCCTCTAATCGAATGAGTATACGGGAAGTGATTTCTGATAATGATTGACCTTGCTTCATAATGTTTAGATCATAATTAGGGGTTATATTAAAGCTAGTCAAAACAGAATCTAACATTTCTCTATGTTGTGCCGTTACAACCACGATTGGCTCTAATTCGACATCATTCTCTAATTCTAAAACAAGAGGCGCCATTTTTATCGCTTCAGGACGCGTCCCAAAGACAGTCATAATTTTTTTCATATTACTCCACTCCTGGGCCAAACTATTTTGTACCGAATAAACGGTCGCCAGCATCACCTAAACCAGGTGTAATATAAGCATGGTCATCTAATTTTTCGTCTAATGCCGCAATATAAATATCTACATCTTCATGTGCTTCTTGTAATTTTTCTACACCCTCTGGTGCTGCAATAAGACACATAAATCGAATATGTCTAGCGCCACGTTTTTTAAGGGAATTAATCGCTTCGATGGCAGATGCGCCTGTAGCTAGCATTGGATCAACCACAACAATCTCTCTTTCTTCAATATCTTGTGGCAATTTCACAAAGTATTCAACCGCTTCTAAAGTCTCTGGGTCTCTATATAAACCAACATGGCCTATTCTAGCCGCTGGCACTAAATTCAAGATGCCTTGAGTCATACCTAACCCTGCTCTAAGAATTGGAATAAATGCCAATTTTTTTCCAGTTAGTCTTTGAGCAATCATTTTAGTTACTGGTGTTTCAATTTCTACATCCTGTAATTCTAAATTTCTAGTCACTTCATAAGCCATTAGCATACCGACTTCATCTACAAGCTCTCTAAACTCCTTTGTACCTGTATGTACATCTCGAATGTAACTTAATTTATGTTGAATAAGTGGGTGATCAAAAACATGTACGTTGCTCATAATTACTTCCTCCAATTTAATTGTATAAAGGATGTTTAGTAGTTAATGCTTTAACTCTTTCTTGTCCTTCTTTTAATGTTGTTTCATTTTCAGGATCTTTTAATACTAAACTAATGATTTTCGCTACTTCTTCAAATGCTTGTTCGTCAAAACCTCGCGTAGTCGCCGCTGGAGTACCAAGGCGTAAACCACTAGTTACAAAAGGTTTTTCCTGATCAAATGGAATTGTATTTTTATTACAAGTTATGCCAATTGCATCAAGTGTTTCTTCTGCTACTTTACCTGTTATATTTACAGATCCTTTTACATCTACACATACTAGATGATTATCGGTACCGCCTGATACGACTCTAAATCCTTCTTGGCTTAAAGTGTCAGCTAATACTTTAGCGTTTTTTACAACTTGTTGTTGGTAAGTTTTGAAATCGTCTTGCAAAGCCTCACCAAATGCTACTGCTTTTGCAGCAATAACATGCTCTAAAGGTCCACCTTGAATACCAGGGAAAATGGTTTTATCAATTTGCTTTTTGTATTCTTCTTTACATAAAATCATTCCACCACGAGGGCCGCGCAATGTTTTATGCGTTGTTGTAGTTACAAAATCAGCGTATGCTACAGGGCTTGGATGTAAACCAACAGCTACTAATCCAGCGATATGTGCCATATCTACCATCAATTTAGCTCCGACTTCATCAGCTATTTCTCTAAAACGTTTGAAATCAATCGTTTTTGAGTATGCAGATGCGCCAGCAACAATTAATTTAGGTTGATGTTCTTTAGCCACTTTTAAAACTTCATCGTAGTCTATTTGTTCGCTATCTTTATCGACACCATATTCAACAAAGTTGTAAAATTGTCCACTAAAGTTTACTGGTGCGCCATGCGTTAAGTGGCCACCATGACTTAAATTCATACCTAATACAGTATCACCATGTTCTAATGCTACGAGATAAACAGCCATATTTGCTTGAGAACCAGAGTGTGGTTGGACATTGACATGTTCAGCACCAAATAATTGTTTAGCTCGTTCGATAGCTAATGTTTCAGACACATCAACAAATTCACAACCACCATAATATCTTCTGTTAGGATAGCCTTCAGCATACTTATTTGTTAATACTGAGCCTTGAGCTTCCATCACTGCTTCTGATACAAAATTTTCAGAAGCGATTAACTCTATATTATTATTTTGACGGTTAAACTCATTTTGAATTACTTCATATATTTCTTTATCTTGCTTTTCAATAAATGACATTAGTAAACCCCTCGTTTCTGTATTAGTTATATTTTGCTCTTTCGCCACCAATTTTTTTAGGTCTTGAAGAAGCGATTGTAACAATTGCTTCACCAATTTGTTTAATACTTGTACGCTCCGGAATTGCGACATGTTGGATATGCATACCGATGAGTGTTTGGCCAATATCTATCCCTTTAGAAACAGTGATTGCTTCTACTACCATCGGATTATCCATATGCTGATATGCATAAGTTGCTAAACTGCCTCCAGCGTGAACATCAGGTACAACGGTTACTTCTTCCATCGTTAAAGGGTTGAACTTCGCTCGTTCTATAGTTATCGCTCTATTTATATGTTCGCAGCCTTGAAATACAAAGGAAACCCCTGTTTCAGATTCGATTTCTTTTAATGCGTCATATATGTCTTTCGCTACTTCCATAGATCCAACACTACCGATGCGTTCACCAATCACTTCAGATGTAGAACATCCTATAATACAAAGCTCATTTGCTTTAAAGAAAGATTTAGATTTTAATTCACTTAATAATGCTTTTAAATCCTCCATATTAACACCCCTTTTCTTTTGATTAAAAAAGTAAGCCAATATACAAAAGTTCAATACATACAAATTTAATTGATAGCAAATTTGCTACACGTTATTATTATAACGTATTTAGTAAGTTACTCATACTAATTTCACATATTTATTACTTTAATATTTTAATTTTTATTTTATCAATCAATGGGTTTAATTCATTGAAAATTTTAAGATATTCTAATTTGTTGCCTCCAAATGGATCAGACACATCACCGCTATTTGATGCATATTCATTGATTGTGAACACGTGTGCTTCACTGCCATACATACGTTTGATTGTGTCTCGGTGTGATGCAGACATAGTTAAAATTAAGTCTGCGTTTATATCATCTTCAGTAAAGGCTTTTGCATTTTCTGGAAAAGGTAATTGATTTTCTTCTAATATAGATAAAGTATGCTGTGATACAGGGGCGCCGTCTAATGCAAATAAACCACGTGACACAATATCTAAGTTAGGCATCTTAGCTCTTGCAATACTTTCAGCCATCGGACTTCTACAAGTATTTCCTGTACAAACAAAAACGATTTTCATAGTTCTTCCCCTTTAACAACTGTATAGTTTGCAGCTTTTAACATTCTATTCATTATAGCGGTCGTATCATCATTATTTTCAAAACCAAATATATAAGCATGGTTAATATGGTTGTTTTGATCTATATCATGCAAAACCTGGTATAAGTGACGATTTGCTCCTTTTATATCTTTCTCATTTTCACATAAAGGCATAAATATTGCTTCTTTCGGTACCAAGTCACGCTTGTTTTTCGGAAATATAAATGCCGTATCTTGCCAATTTTTCTCTGAAGAAGGTCGTTTATAAATAGATTGCACAATTGTAATTGGCGTATCTGGTGCATAATGTTTATACTTCATACCTGGTGCGATGGGTTTTTCATGGTTTAAATCCTCTACTGATGAAATGCTATCTGGTAAAACACTTTCAATCATTGTCTTTGTGATTGATCCAGGTCTTGCAATTTTAAATGGATATTGTGTACAGTCCAACACCGTGCTTTCAAGGCCCTCTTCACTTTGATCACCATCAATAATACCATCAATACGTTGATTCAAATCATTATACACATGTTCAAATTGAGTAGGAGACGGTCTCCCACTTAAATTAGCGCTAGGCGCAGCGATTGGTAAATCTACAAATTTCAGTACTTTTCTGCCTACTGGATGACTCGGCATTCTAACAGCTATCGATGATAAACCACCACTGACACTTTCACATAAATATCCCTTTTTCAACGGTAAAATAAATGAAATTGGGCCTGGCCAAAAGCGTTGCATTAATGTCTTCACTTCTTGGGTGATATGCTGTGTGAAACATTCTAATTGTTTTATATCGTGAATATGTACGATCAGAGGATTATCTGAAGGTCTACCTTTAGCAGAATATATTTTTTTTATAGCTGCTTCATTTCTAGCATCGCCGCCTAAACCATAGACCGTTTCAGTCGGAATAGCGACAAGCCCACCATTTTCAAAAATATTTTTTATCTCATTATATATATAGGTGTTATCTTCTTGTGTAATATCCTGCTGTAAGTTCCATATTTTTGTATTCATTTATACACACCCTTTCATCTTAATGCTAATTTTAAAACAAAATAAGAAGTTATGCACCTTCATGACATATCATGTTCAGCACATAACTTCTTAAAGTTACCATTTGAAAGAAATCATTCTATCATTATTATTAATGTCTTTGATTATTTGAACATCTACTGTTGGGTATTTTTCTTCGATTTTTCTTTTTAAAGTAGGGCCCTGTTTATAACCAATTTCAAAAACTACAGCAGCGCCTGGTAACAATACCTCTGGTAATTGGCGTAAAATCGTATCATATACTTGATAACCATTGTCTTCAGCAAATAGCGCAGTATACGGTTCGTATTTTAGAACTGTATCATCCATTAGATCCGCTTCACTATTGTCTATATAAGGCGGGTTTGAGATTAAACCATTGACTTTAATATTTCGCTCAATTAATGGTGCTAAAGCATTACCCTGTAAAAATGCAATATCTACTCCATGAGCATCAGCATTTTCCTTAGCTACAGAGAGTGTAGCTTCATATAAATCTGTAGCTAAGACTTCCAGATTACTATTTAATTTCTTAAGTACAATAGGAATATTGCCACTGCCTGTACCAATGTCTACAACTTTGTCACCAGAATGCACTGACTTATAGAAATGTAGCAATACTTCTTCTGTTTCTGGACGTGGAATTAAGCAATGTTCGCTTACTTTGAATATTTCACCATAAAAAGATTGCGTTCCAACGATATATTGTATAGGTTCACCATCTAGCATTCTGCTTTCTGCATTATCAAATAATATTTGATGAGCTTTAGTCATTTCATCATTAGAATGCATTAAGTAATCTGACTTCTGCCACTGAAACAAGTCAAGCATTAACCACTCAGGTCGTGTTGGTTCGATGCCTTTTTCAACACATTTAGCTTGAGCTTTTTTTAATCTATCTCTATAGTTCACCATCATTCAGTTCTTTCAATTTATCTGTTTGTTCTGCTAAAGTTAATGCATCAATAATTTCATCTAATTTACCTTCCATTACTTGTTCTAACTTCTGTAATGTTAACCCAATACGATGATCAGTTACACGACTTTGCGGATAATTATATGTTCTAATTCTTTCTGAACGGTCTCCAGAACCTACTGCTGACTTACGTTGCGCTGCGTATTTTTGTTGTTCTTCTTGCAATTTCATATCAAATAAACGTGCTTTCAACACTTTCATCGCTTTTTCACGGTTTTGGATTTGTGATTTTTCTGATGAAGTAGCAATTACTCCGGTTGGAAGATGGGTGATACGTACAGCTGAATCAGTCGTATTAACGTGCTGTCCACCCGCACCGCTTGAACGGTACGTATCTATTTTAATATCTTCATTGCGAATTTCTATTTCAACATCTTCTACTTCTGGTAATACTGCTACCGTCGCTGTAGATGTATGGATACGGCCACCTGATTCTGTCGCTGGCACACGTTGGACACGATGGGCGCCATTTTCATATTTTAATTTACTATAGGCCCCTGTACCTGAAACAGAGAAACTAATTTCTTTATAGCCGCCGTGATCACTTTCAGCAGCCTCAACTATATCAGTTTTGAAACTATATGCTTCAGCGTATCTAGAATACATTCTAAACAAATCACCAGCAAATATAGCAGCTTCATCTCCACCTGCTGCGGCACGAATTTCAACAATTACGTCTTTTTCGTCGTTAGGGTCTTTGGGAATTAACAAGAATTTCAATTCTTCTTCAAGTTTCGGTATTTTTTGAGTAAGCACTTGTTTTTCACTTTTAAGCATTTCAACTTCTTCTTCGTCTTTTGTTTCTCTTAACATTTCATCGATTTCATTTTCATCTTCTTTAGTTTGTTTGTATTCACGGTAAACTTCAACAGTTTTTTGTAAATCAGCTTGTTCTTTTGAATACTTTCGTAAGTTGTCAGGGTTATTCACGACTTCAGGGTCGCTTAACAATTCATTTAATTGTTCATATCTTTCTTCTACAATATCTAATTGATCAAACACTACATTTCCTCCTTCTCATTATCACTTGGAGCAACAATATGGTGTGCTCTGCATCTTGGCTCATAACTTTCATTTGCACCAACTAATATCACTGGGTCATCTATTTTTGCTGGATTACCGTCAATTAACCGTTGTGTACGGCTGGAAGATGAGCCACAAACAGCACAAACAGCTTGTAGTTTTGTCACTTCTTCACTTACTGCTAATAAATACGGTATAGGTTCAAATGGTTCACCTCTAAAATCCATATCCAAACCTGCAGTAATAACTCTATGTCCTTTTGCAGCTAATGCTTCAACAATATGAACTATATTATTTTCGAAAAACTGAACTTCATCTATTGCTATAATATCAAAATTTGATAAATCGTGTTTGTAAATTTCAGCTGCAGTTGAAATATTAATAGCTTCAATTGCATTACCATTATGAGACACAATCTTATCTTTATGATAGCGGTCATCTATTGCTGGCTTAAATACAACTACTTTTTGCTTAGCATACAACCCACGTCTCAAACGACGGATTAATTCTTCAGATTTACCACTAAACATGCTTCCAGTAATACATTCAATCCAACCGGAGTGATAAGTTTCATTCATTATGCGTTCCACCTTTTTTCAAAACATAATCGATTTATTATATCATATTTTTTCTTTCAAAATATCAATTTCCCACAAGATATTTGTAATTTTGTATGTAATCTTATTTCTAAACGCTTAGCCACATAAAATTTTAAAATAGCCTATATCTTATATTAAATAAAAAAGCATTCTCATAAAATGAGAATGCCTTATTACAACAATTATTCGTTGCTTGATTTGAATCCGAATTTCTTGTTGAAACGTTCCACACGTCCATCCGCAGCAGCGAATTTTTGACGTCCTGTGTAGAATGGATGTGAATCAGACGAAATATCTAAACGAATAACTGGGTATTCATTTCCATCTTCCCATTCCATAGTTTCAGATGAAGATTGTGTTGAACCACTTAAAAATTTAAAATCAGTAGTTGTATCTAAAAAGATAACTTTGTGGTATTCAGGATGAATATTTTGTTGCATGTTTTTCAGCTCCTTTGCCCTGAACCATCTGGAACAGAGTTTTTTGTGAGTTTTTACCCAATACTTGATAATTATAATTGCTATAAAACTAAAACGCAACCCTAAATCATATATTTAAACCATAACTCACATTAAATAATTGGTTTACCAGTTTTAGTACTTTCTTTAGCCGCTTCTTGTAACTGTTCGAAAAATTCTTGATTTGTTTTTGTTCGTTTTAGCTTTCTTACAAATCTTTCAGTAAAATCAATTGAATCAGTAAACATATTACGTAGCTGCCAAAGCGATTCTAGATCTTTTGGTGAAATTAGCAACTCTTCCTTACGAGTTGAACTTCTACCGATATCAATAGCTGGAAAGACACGACGTTCAGCTAATTTACGGTCAAGGTGTAATTCCATGTTACCTGTCCCTTTAAATTCTTCATATATCATGTCATCCATACGCGAACCAGTATCTACTAATGCTGTGGCTAATATAGTCATACTTCCGCCAGCTTCAATATTTCTTGCAGCACCAAAAAAAGCTTTCGGTTTATGCAATGAAGCTGGATCCAAACCACCGGATAACGTACGCCCGCTTGGTGGCATAACTAAATTATATGCACGTGCAAGTCTAGTAATAGAATCCATCAAAATAATGACGTCTTTACCAATTTCTACTAAACGTTTTGCACGCTCTAATAATAATTCCGCTACTTTAACATGATGTTGTGGCGGTTCATCAAATGTTGAATGCACAACTTCTGCTGATTCAACAGAACGTTCTATATCTGTTACCTCTTCTGGTCGTTCACCTACAAGTAATACAAACAGTTCTGCATCAGGTTTATTTGTTGCTACAGCATTAGCAATTTCTTTTAGTAATGACGTTTTCCCCGCTTTTGGAGGTGCAACAATCAAACCACGTTGTCCCAAACCAATAGGCGTAATCAAATCCATTATACGCGTAGAATAATTTGTTTTTGTTGTTTCTAACTTGATACGCTCTTCTGGATATAATGGTGTTAACGCTTGGAAATGTGGTCTTTTTTTAACTTCCTCTGCATTCTCATCATTGACAAAATCAACTTGCAGTAAACCATAATATTTCTCATTATCCTTAGGTTTTCTGACTTTACCAGTAACTTTATCGCCACGTTTAATTTCAAAGCGACGTATTTGACTAGCTGATATATAAATATCTTTTTCACCCTTTGAATAATTGACAGTTCTTAAAAAACCATAACCATCTTGTTGAATATCGTCTAAGATACCCTCCATATAATAGTTTCCGTCTTTTTCCATTTGGGCTTCCATAATAGCAAGAACTAATTCTTTTTTATTTAATTTACTATAATTTGTTAATTTAAGTGATTTTGCCTTTTGAGTAAGATCTTTAGTAGTGTAATTTTTGTATAGCTCGTGGAACGATTCGTACTGAGGTGATGTCCGTACTTTATCAGGCATTATCTTGCACCCATTTCATAAAAAAGTTTTAAATAACATAGAGAGCTACGCTACTTACTTTTATTACTATAGCAAATTTCTTATTTAATTACAAAATGTATTTCACTTTTTGAAATTTATAAAAATAGCTCTGAAGCTAACACACTGTTAAAACAGTACATAACCATACCATGTGTCAAATGATGGTTCAAAGCTCCATAATATTAAAATAAGGGCAACCAATTATATCGTTTGGCTGCCCTTAAAACTAGACTTTTAACTTAAACATTTTAACTTTATTTTATTAAACTATGCTTTGTAATAACCAGCAATAGATTTAACTTCTAAGAACTCTTCTATACCATAGTCTCCCCATTCGCGTCCTAAACCTGATTGTTTATAACCGCCGAATGGTAAGTCTGGTTTACGTCCAGCTTCGTTAATTTCAACTGTACCTGCTTCAATCGAACGCGCTACCTTGTGTAATGTGTCTTTATCTTTACCATATACGTATGACGCTAGCCCATATTCTGTATCATTTGCGATTTTGATGGCTTCGTCCACATCATTATAAGTGATAATTGACATTACAGGTCCAAAAATTTCTTCTCGCGCGATTGTCATATCATTATCCACGTTATTAAAGATCGTTGGACGTGCGAAATATCCTTTATCCAACCCTTCAGGTTTACCAGGGCCACCATAGAATAATTCTGCGCCTTCTTCTACACCTTTATCAATATATGATTGAACTTGGTCAAATTGTTTTTTACTAATAATCGGGCCAACTTGCGTACCTTCTGCACGTGGGTCGCCTACTTTAACTTGGCTGAATTTTTCTTTTACAGCTGTTAAAAATTCTTCTTTAATACTTTCTGGTACTAATGTTCTTGTGCCTGCTGTACAAACTTGACCTGTATTGGTTACTACTTTACCAGTAGCTGCACTCGCTGCACCGTCAATATCAGCATCATCCAAGATAATATATGGTGATTTACCACCTAACTCTAGCGACACTTTTTTGAAATCTTCTGCTGCTTTTCTCATGATGCTAGCACCTGTAGGGCCAGAACCAGTAAATGACATCATTCTTACTTTTGGATGTTCACTTAGTGGATTACCAACACCTTGGCCATCACCATTTACTAAGTTGAATACTCCTTTTGGAACGCCGGCTTTATCAAATATTTCTGCTAAAATAATCGCTGCAAATGGCGTCTCTTCTGACGGTTTTAATACTACAGGACTGCCTGCTGCTAATGCTGCAGACAATTTAAGAGAAGTTTGGTTTGTTGGGAAATTCCATGGTGTGATTAAACCTGCAACACCAATAGCTTCTTTAACAACTAAATCATCCCCACGGCGCTCTTCAAATTCAAAATTATCCAATGCATCACGTGCAGCTTGGAAATGATCTAATCCCATTTGATAATGGACATTTTCTGAAACTTTTAACGGAGAACCTAATTCATCCGTAATCGCTTCAATAATATCTTCTTTTCTATTTTTATATTCTTGAACAATTTTATCTAATAATTCTTTTCTTTCTTGAACTGAACTGTGTCTAAATTCAAAATATACATTTTCAGCAGCATCTACTGCTTTATCAACATCTTCTTTATTACCTTTCGCAATAATACCTGTTACTTCTTCTGTTGCAGGGTTGATTACTTCAATTGTTTCTCCACTTGTACTTTCAACCCATTCACCGTTGATATACTGTTTAGTAAAATTTCTCATCAATGATTCACTCCTTAACTGTGTTGATAATTATATTGTAACCGAGATTTCACATTTTTAAACATATTTGCTCACGTCGACGCTTTACAAACGTTGTTATTATGCGCTTTCTCCTCTTTTATAACACTTCTATAGACGATAGGAAAAACATATAATTTCTCACTAAAGAAGCAGAACAGAGGTCCAAATGTTAAAAAATTTCTATCTCGCTAAAGTTCTTATAATTAAAAAGCTATTTTATAAAATGAATCACAAGTATATTTTTCCAATAGGCAATCAGCAATGCCATAAGAAGAACCTGAGATATTAATTAATACCTCAGGTTCTATTAAAATAAACGAAATATAAAGTATGTTTTGAAATAATACATTGATTAAGAAATCAATCCAAAAAATCAATATCATTTAACTCTCTAATTCAATATATTCTTGCGCCCACTTTTCCATAGGGACCAATGCCGTTGCTAAGGCATCACCTTTATCTGTAAGTTGGTATAAAATGTTCATCGGGCTCGTAGAAATAATTTTTTTCTCTACAAGGCCCCATTCACATAAATCTGTTAATTTTATACTTAGCGCGCGAGGCGTGATTGTTTTCAAATCACGCTTCATATCAGAAAAATGAGCAGATTTTTCTGTACATCTAGATAAGTAATTTATTATAAGACCGTTCCAACTTCTACCTACAATTTTAAAGGTTTCTTCGAGATAAGGGCAAACCTCCATGGTCATCACCTCATATCATTTATATTTTTCATAATAGAAAACGGAAATCACAACCTACAAAAAATCAGTATATTTAGTATACCACATGTATTAAATTTTTTCAGTCCAAATGTCTGCGCCAAGTGATTTTAATGTTTCAACTATATTTGTATAACCACGATAAATATGTTTTACGTTATAAATTGTAGTAACCCCTTCTGCTAATAGACCAGCTACTATAAGGCAAGCACCAGCACGCAAATCACTTGCATATACTTCTGCGCCAGTTAATTTAGATGGTTTTATTGTTGCAGTACCGTTATCGGATGAAATGTTAGCGCCCATATTTCTCAATTCGTCAACGTGTTTAAAACGCGCTGGATAAATTGTTTCAGTTACAAATGAAACACCATCAGCCATAAACAACAGCGGTGTAATTGGTTGTTGTAAGTCTGTAGCAAATCCAGGGTACACCAACGTCTTGATATCAACGCTTAAGTACGGGGCGTTTCTCTTGATAATCGCGCTGTCTTCCCCAACTTGGATGTCTACACCAAGCTCCTTTAATTTAACGGTTAATGGCTCAACATGAGTAGGAATAATATTGTTAATCGCAATGTCTTCTCCACAAGCAGCCGCTATACACATATAAGTACCAGCTTCAATTCTATCTGGAATGACTTGATGATGAGACCCATGAAGTTGGTCTACACCTTTGATTTTGATTGTACTTGTACCTGCACCTTTAATATTAGCACCTAAACTTGTTAAAAAGTTAGCCACGTCAACTACTTCGGGCTCTTTCGCTGCGTTTTCAATTACTGTTTGTCCTTCTGCACGAACTGCTGCTAGCATGATATTTATAGTAGCGCCTACACTTACAATGTCTAAAAATATATTAGCACCTATTAAGCGGTCAGCTTCAATCTTCATAGATGTTTCACTAGATTCATCAATGCGTGCACCCAATGCTTTAAATCCTTTAATGTGTTGGTCGATTGGTCTTGGACCTAAAGGACAACCGCCTGGCAAACCAATGACGCATTTTTTAAATCTGCCTAGCATCGCGCCCATCATATAATATGAAGCGCGCAATGATTCTACTTTATTATTTGGCAAGGGGGCATTTTTAATTTCATTTGGATTCACTTCTAGCGTCATTCCGTTTAAATTGGTTTTTATATTTAAATCGCCCAATAAACTCACTAGCGTTTCTACATCTGAAATCTGTGGAAGACCTTCTATCGTTACTTTTTCTTCTGCCAATATTGCTGCAGGGATTATAGCCACGGCACTGTTTTTTGCGCCATGATTATTAACTTCACCTTTAAGTGTTTGACCACCTCTGATTTTTATCACTTCTTGAGCCATTCGCTTGATCTCCTTTACCTTTCAATCAATATTTCAATTTTGTTACATTATTTGCATTATAAATTAAAAATTTATAGTTTGCAAAACACACCTATGAAACAAAATCTTTTTAAATTAATATTATGTATTACTTCACTTATATATATTTGGTAATACTATTTTTATTCCCAGTTTATTAAAGGTTAAATCCTATTTGTATGTTTTATTTAAATACTATGTAAATAACTTATGTTCAGACTTACAGTTAATCAATACATGCTAATAAATTATAACATAAATAAATAAGCCTGAGACATTACTTTTTGTCTCAGGCTTATTCGTTAAATTGGCAGTAGCTACTGGATTGAAAACACCGGTGTAACAGGATTTTCCTTCCAATTATTAATGCCTTAATGGAACAATGAAATGATATTAGATAAAGTGGATTTCTGCACTACTCCACTTTAAAATAATAATATTATTTAGCTCTATTTGAAGTGCCAAATTCTTTAATTTTACCAATTACTGTCGCTTTAATTGCTTCACGTGCTGGCCCTAAATATTTACGAGGATCGTACATTTCTTTATCTTTATCTAAAGCTTCACGTACTGCTTTAGCAGAAGCAATTTGGTTTTCTGTATTGACATTGATTTTCGCAGTTCCGAATGGAATCGCTTTTTGAATATCTTTTGTTGGGATACCAGTACCACCGTGCAATACTAATGGTAAACCAGTTGAAGCACCGATTTCTTCCATTTCTTTAAATCCTAATTTCGGTTCACCTTTATACGGTCCGTGAACTGAGCCTAATGCTGGGGCTAAAGTATCGATACCAGTTCTTTCAACAAGTTCTTGACACTCTTTAGGATCTGCGTAGATAACGCCTTCAGCAATCACATCATCTTCTTGTCCGCCTACAGTGCCTAGTTCAGCTTCTACTGACACGCCATGTTCGTGAGCATATTCAACAACTTTTGAAGTAGTTGCTATGTTGTCTTCGAATGGTTCGTGTGAAGCATCGATCATAACTGAAGTAAATCCAGCATCAATCGCTTCTTTACATTTATCAAAACTTGAACCATGGTCTAAGTGGATTGCAACTGGAATTGTAATTGCTTTATCGTGCATTAATCCTTCAACCATTTTAACTACTGTGTAGAATCCACCCATATAACGCGCAGCACCTTCAGAAACTCCTAAAATAACTGGAGCGTTTTCTTCTTGTGAAGCTTCTAATATAGCTTGTGTAAATTCCAAGTTATTTAAGTTGTATTGACCAACCGCATAACCATTTTCTTTCGCATCGATTAACATTTCTTTCATTGAAACTAAAGGCATGAAAGTTCCTCCTTAGTGCATTTGCACATATTTTTACAATCTAATTATATCAAAACCACAAGCATTTTGCATTCTTCTATTCAATTGTAAGCGTTTTTAATTTATTTTTTTATTTTATTCCTTTTAAATTACCCTTTAAATTTCTTTTTTTATATAAAATTGCAATATTTTTTACCATTAATTACAATGAGTGAATAGAACGGAGGTACATACATGTCTAAAATTTTAAATACACAATTAAACGGCGTTTTTAATCGCATCGAAGCCCAAGCGTTAGACGTTCAAATGGCTGCGCAATGTTTAATTCAAGCAATCGGAGGTGAGGGTACTGTATATGTTAAAGGGTATGAAGATTTAAATTTTTTTGAAGATTATGTCCTAAATAGTAATGAAAAACTAAAATCTAGCGCCCCGCTAGCTTCAATCAACACATTTAAAGATATTGATACTACTGATAGAGTTTTATTGTTTTCGCCTTATTATACAGAACAATTAAAAAGAGATGTTGAAACTTTAATTGATTGTGATGTTGATTTTGTCTTAATTTGTAATAAACCCAAAACAGAAATCTTTCAAGACCATCTATTTCATTTCATCAATTTAAGCACACCGAGACCGATTGTGTATACTGAGGATTACGATAAAATTGTTACGCCTCATCCAATTGCTTTTAGCTATATTTATTATGATATATATACACAAATGATTGAAATGGTTAGAGATCTAGATCTTTAGAATAATAAAACGATTTTTTACATATACTACACTTTAACCTCTACAAATTGCCCAAATATAAAAAGCGCACCTTCATTTCAAAAATGAAGGTGCGCTTTTTAAGTTTGTTACACTAAAATCATAAATGCCAGTAATAGTAATTAGCCGCATTCGAAACTTCATGAATATTAAATCATGAAGTTTTTTGGCAAAGTTAGTGATAATTATAAGAGGTCAACGTAATTATATCTACGCTACGTTTCGAAAGCACTCATAACTTTGCTATTATCATGTTAATATCTTTATTTTGTTTGTTGATACTTTAATGACGCTTCAATAAACGCTTTAAAAATAGGCTGTGGTCTATTCGGTCTTGATAAGAATTCTGGGTGAAATTGGCAAGCAACAAAGAAATCATTTTTCGGAATTTCTACCATTTCAATTAATCGTCCATCTGGGCTTGTACCTGAGAAAACCATGCCATTTTCTTCTAGTTGATCTCTATATTCATTATTGAATTCATAACGATGACGATGTCTTTCTTCTATATCTACTTCATCATAAATTTTATGTGCTAATGTGTTCTCTTTAATATGACAAGGATATAGCCCTAATCTTAACGTGCCTCCTAAATCTTCAATATCTTTTTGTTCTGGTAATAAATCAATAATAGGATGTGGCGTTGATGGATCTAGTTCTGCAGAATGCGCATTATCTAAACCAATTACATTTCTTGCAAATTCTACTGTAGCAAGTTGCATGCCTAAACAAATGCCGAAGTACGGTACATTGTTTTCTCTAGCATATTTAATAGCTGATATTTTACCTTCACTTGCTCTGAAACCAAAGCCACCAGGCACTAAAATACCATCAACATCGCTAAGTACCTCTTTAACATTGTCATCAGTAACTTCACTTGAGTCAATCCATCTCACATCAATATCTTTTTTAAATGGATAACCCGCGTGTTTAAGTGATTCGACTACTGATAAATATGCGTCTTGTAAACTTACATATTTCCCTACTAAACCAATCGTTATTTTACCATCTAAACTATTCACTGTATCTAATAAGTATTGCCATTCATCTAATTGCGTATCATATTTTGGATTTAGCTCTAAACGACGGATTACAATATCATCCATATCCTGTTGGCTCAGTTGTAGCGGTATTTCATATAATGATTCTGCGTCACGACATTCAATTACACTTTCTTTATTAATATCGCAGAACAATGCAATTTTATCTTTTAAATCTTGTGTTAATTCATATTCTGTACGTACTACAATTAGGTCTGGTTGAATACCTAACCCACGAAGTTCTTTAACGCTATGTTGTGTAGGCTTCGTTTTCATTTCACCAGCAGCTTTAATAAATGGTAAAAGTGTACAATGTACGTACATTACATTTTCGCGTCCTAAATCACTACGTATTTGTCTAATTGCTTCGATAAATGGTAATGATTCTATATCACCCGTTGTACCACCTATTTCAGTAATAACTACATCAGCATTTGTACTTTCGCCTGCTAAAAGCAAACGTTCTTTAATTTCGTTGGTAATATGTGGGATAACTTGGACTGTGCCTCCCAGATAATCACCGCGACGCTCTTTTTTCAAGACGTGCGAATAAACTTTACCAGCAGTAACGTTTGAATATTTATTTAAATTAATGTCGATAAATCTTTCATAGTGACCTAAATCTAAATCTGTTTCTGCACCATCATCTGTCACAAAAACTTCACCGTGTTGATATGGACTCATAGTGCCAGGATCAACATTTAAATATGGATCAAATTTTTGGATTGTAACTTTTAATCCTCTATCTTTTAATAAACGTCCTAAAGATGCTGCTGTGATACCTTTACCTAGTGAAGATACAACTCCACCAGTTACAAAAATAAATTTTGTCATTTTCTGCCTCCTATTATTAAAACAGTAATTCATTCAATACCAACAAAATATATGGCATGTACTATTAAACATTGAAGTAATTATCATTTATGTAAACGCCTATTTCCTATTGTTCATATGATAAAAGCATAACCCCGGAAAATAGCGTCATAAATTAATATTTTATAAACTTTATATAGTAATTCAAATAAAAAAATCGCTCCCTCTCACAGTATTTGTAAGGGGGAGCGTATAACATTTATACACGTCGTCCTAATTTAAGGAGCCCGAATAAAATTTTATCATTTTCACGGGAAAAGTCAAATGAATATTAGTAGATAATGAATTATTTTTCTTCCTCTTCTTCGTCATCTTCATTTTCTTCATATTCCTCTTCTTCTTCTAAATCTTCATCTTCTTCCTCTTCTTCGTCGATCACGATTTCATTCTCAGGAATTTCTTCGTCAACTTCTTCTTCATCTGGGTCTTCTGGATCTTCTAAAGTTTCTTGGTCATCCGTCGCTGTCGGGATATCATCATCTTCGTCTGCATCATCTTCGCCAAGTAATTTCAATGTTTTATCTTCTTCATCTTCTTCTTCTAAAATATCGAATTTTTGAATCGTTGGCGCTATTTTTTCTTCAATGTCTGCTACTGAATACCAGTCACGTAGTCCCCAAATATTTTCCCCAACATTTAAGAAACGACCATCTGTATTCAAATCAGTATAGAATTGTACGATTCTATTTTCAATCTCATTATCTTCGTAATGACCAAGCGCTTTAAATTCATCTATGATATCATATAAATTCATTGTATCGCCTTTTTCAAGTAATAACGTATAGGCCATATCGATAAATGATTTCTCATCAACCATTTCTTTTGTGTAATCTTGAATTCTCATTATTTATTCTTCCTTTCAGAGGCATTTATGCATTTATCCAAATCAGTACTGTTCATCTTAAGTAATAATAACAAAAGTAAATTATAAATGGCAATCCTTGATTTCGCAAACGCATTTAATAATTTATATATTTTTCAAATACAGCAAAATCTTCGCCACTTTCAATTTCAACAAAGTTACTGTTTATACATAACGGTTTTAATTCATTGCGTTCCCCGTACAGCGTTATCGTAACAAATTGCGCGCCTACAAATTTTTTTCGAATATAGGTTGGCAGTTGTCTTAATGCACTTTCAGCAATACCGTTATGTCTCTCACCTTTATTCACTTCAATAGAATTTATATTAATTCGTTGCTGATGTTGCTCGATTGCAATAAAACCAACTTTACTGCCATCCTTAATCATATCAATCATATGATGCGTTTCGAAAGGTGATTCGTTATCATTAGGTTTTAATTTTAATGAAGATACATGCTTCGAATCTAAATCTAAATAATATAAACGTTCCTTACCAATAGGTCCTTCTTCTTTTGTAGCAGTATGCATAAAGCCTGCCCGTTCGTATACATTCCATGCGCCTTTATTTTCAGCATCTACGACTAAATACAAATGATTAAAACTCGGAAATAACTTTTGTACGTATTGTGGTAAATGCATCATCATTTTTGTACCATACCCACATCCTTGGAAACGTTCATTTACAGATAAAGATCGCACATATATGACTTGTTTGGGTGTGTCATAACCCTCGTGTTGATAATATTGATGTAGCACAAAGAAGCCTACTACTTCTCCATCTTCATTTAATGCAATATTAGCTATTCTATCTTTATCACTGAGCGCATCGTCGAGTACATCTTTAGGTAACGAGGAGTATATTTGTTGCCGCTCGCTTAATTTAAAATGATGTAATGCAGTTTTATACTTATTTTCAAATACTTGTATCGTAATATTTTCAAACGATTCTTTAATAAACATATCTTATCCCCTATTATTTTAACTTGTTAATTAGTTATTAATACCACATTTGATTTAAAATAATCGAAATATGAATATTTCAAATTACTAATAGTTCAAAAAACAGTTCACATTCCAATTTACTCCAGGTTACTTTTCACTTCATCATGCCCATCATTTTAGAATGCTTTAGGAATATCACCATACTTGACCTTACTTTATGAATTATACATTTCTTTTTAAGGGGACAAACCGTCGAACGTTAATCATGATACTATGCGTATCATGACGCATTTACATTTATACGCCCGGGACGTTAATTTGTGAGGTTATTACCATCTACTAGCCGTTTAGAATATAGTTTTTTCCTTTGTACTACCAAATACGTTTTTGTAAAAAGTATGCTTTGTTTATCTTGCTATTCTAATAAAAAGGCTGGACATCGTTCAAATTATCCCTTTCCAATTCTCTATATTTGATTTTCCTAAATTTTATTATAATATAAGTTATAACGTAAATATTTTAGGAGGATAAATAGATGAAAATAGGCATTGATGCCGGTGGAACGCTCATAAAAATTGTCCAAGATTATGATGGAAAACGTGAATATTCTACCAGATTAACCACTGAAATTAATGAAGTCATCGAGTGGTTAGACCGACAAGTGTGTGAAAGTATTAGTTTAACAGGAGGACAAGCTGGTACTATAAGAGATAGGTTAACGTGCCCATCTCGGATTTTTGTAGAGTTTGATGCTGCTGCAAATGGACTTGAAATTTTATTAGAGGAGCAAGGACACCAATTAGACAATTATATATTTACCAATGTAGGGACGGGCACATCACTTCATTTTTCAGACGGTAAAAAACAACAACGTGTCGGCGGTGTAGGCGCAGGTGGCGGAATGATACAAGGCCTTGGTTACTTGCTGACTGGACTGAAAGACTATAAACAATTAACAGACACAGCCCAAAAAGGCGATCGTGAATTCATTGATTTAAAAGTAAAACACATTTATAAAGATAGTGAACCACCTATTTCAGGTGATTTAACTGCTGCAAATTTTGGCCATGTATTACATAACTTAGATAAAAGCTTCTCTAACGCTGATAAATTAGCATCATTGATTGGAGTTGTAGGTGAAGTCATTACTACGATGTCTATTACAGTCGCAAGAGAATATCAAACTGAAAATGTAGCTTACATTGGGTCTTCATTCCATAATAATGACTTACTAAAAGAAGTTGTTGAAGATTACACTGTATTACGTGGTTTTAAACCCTATTATATTGAACACGGGGCATTTTCTGGTGCGTTAGGCGCAATACATCTTTAAAACAATTATTACCATGAAATAAGTACGCTGAAATGGATTCAATACTTATTTCATGGTAAAAAATAGGAACAGTTACTGTCTTAAATATGCTGCATATTTATAACTAGTAACTAGATCCATCACTTCATATATTTCTCGACTAAAACGGTAATTGATCTAACATTTTTTGCGCTGATACTACAGTGCCTACTACGCCCGGTTTCAAATCAACAGCTACTGCTTTGTCATCATCTCTCAAAATATCTAACCATTCTGCAAATACTTCGCCTTCTACTTCGATAATATCGCATTCTTCAAAATCTTCATTTCTTACTTTTTCAGCCCTATTTCGGATACTCCACACCGGCATGATGTGCGGTTTTTGGTGTTCATCATCACTGATCATTATAAATTGCTTAGCCTCTTTATTAGAGAGACCGAATACAGCATCTTCTTTAGCAACATCCATTACAAATTCTTTTAACCGAATTTCATCCAAATCTGACATTAATTCATTCGTTGCTTCAACAATATTAACTAAATCTCCATCAGTTTGTGAGGAAGGATCCATCAATACTTCCTCACCTTCTTCGAACACATCGTCTATTTCATATGTTACAAAACGATCAATATCAATTTTTTTAATTTGGTCATAATCGGTGTCATGTTTAGTTAAGAAAGTCTCAGCTGTTTCTTTATTTGTCCAAACACAGATAATTTCCTTTCCTAATACTTCATGTCTAATGAGTTGTTTTGATTTTGTTGCTACATAAAAAAATTCATTTACTAGTATATCTTGAAAAAATGAACTTGCTTTATAAGACATAATTACACCTTCAATTCATTTATATTATTTAACCATATTTAGAATATAAATGAGTCTATTGCTAGAGTCAATTAACGCCACACAATTCACTTCGAAATTTTAAAGCATCCAATAAATATACTCAGATTTCTACAATAATCAAACATCATTTGTAATTTTTCACTTATTAGACTTTTAATTCATTTAAAAATTGTTGCTCTAAACAAGCTACTTCTTTTTTGTCCTTCCCATGCCAAATACAAGCGCATCTTGAAGACACATGCCCGTTTTCATACCAGTCTCCATCATAATAAGCTAATGGAAATAAATGATTATTTTTCACATACTTTAAAATTGTATTAAAAAAATGTTCATTATTATCTGGTGCGATATAACTATAAAACTTTTGGTATCCATCTTGTATGACTGGCTCTAACAACAACATGCTGGTAGAACCATTTTGTCTAAAATTTAAATCAATCGCAAAAATATCTCCATTTTTATCTAACAATAAATCAAATCCTGCAATTCCAATAAAACCTTTGGATACGCCAATTTCCATAATTTCTCTTCCAGCTTGAATAATGGATTCAGGCACATCATGTACATTTTCGTTGCCGTTATAATGTCCGTATTCATCTGTTAATTGCTCTGAAGTTCCAATATAACGAATGCCTTCATCTTTTTCATATGCAAATTGCACACAATAGTTGGCTATTTCTTCTATTTTTTGTTCAATAATCAATGTATGTGTTTCTTCCTGTGCTTCTGCGATTCGAGATTTAGCTTTAGTTAAATCTGACTCATTATAACAAATCATAACCCCATAACCGCCAGCTGTCGGCAAATCATCGCCCGGCTTCACGACAAAAGGGAATCGCCAATGTGATACTGCATCTTCAAAATCGCAAATATTCACAACATCACGTGCGGGTAAATATTTATGGTTTGTCCATTCTGGTATGCGTGCTTTATTATTTAAAGCTACAAAGACATCTTTATCTATAGCATAATATTTTTGCTCTAAAATCGATTCGTTATGGATATATTGAAAATAAATGCGTTTACGGTCTTGCTTAGCTAATTTATTTATCGTTTGCTCGTAACTTTGTTGGTCATAAAAAGTATAAATATTTGTAGGCATCGTTTTGCCGATTGTATCAAATAAAATTTTCAATTTATCTGTAACATTCGCTTCATGCACTATAACAGGTATTTGATCAGCGATAATAAGCTCTCTACCTGTTAAAAAATTGGATTGGTGTTCTTCTGGGTTTAACCATGGATTTGAAACATAAGATGGTCTAGCAGTATATACTACGTCATTGTTATATATATCACTAAGTGTTAATTTAGGGTGTTGCATGCTTAGTTTTTTCATTTTTTGTACCCCTTTGTATAATGGTGCTCCTCAATAATCGCGTTAAATACTGACTTATTTTCTATTAATTCTAATCCCATTAATGCAAGGATTTTTGCTCCTCTGATTAAAGCTTGGTCACCATGTTTATTACCTGCTGCTTCTCTGAAACGGTGCGTGTGGCCTACTAAGTTTCTAGAACCAATTTTAATATGAGGGTGAATGGTTGGGACAATATGACTTACATTTCCAGTATCTGTAGAACCATAACCAAAATCATCGTCAATAACTGCTTCTCCTACTTTTGTTGCGTACTTAACAAATAAATCATCCAATTTTGAAGATTTTATAAATTCATTTACGCCGTTTTGAATAGGACCAAATTCATACTCACATCCAGTTTGAATCGCAGCGCCTTTTGCAATTTGGCCTACCCTTTCTGTTAATACATCTAATTCTTTACGAGATGTTGCTCGTGTGTAAAAACGAGCATGTGTATAATCTGGAATAATATTTGCTGCTTTCCCGCCATCTAAAATAACACCATGAACTTTTTGGCTTTTTTTAATATGTTGCCTCAATTGAGCCACACCATTAAAGTAAGATATCATGGCATCTAAAGCATTTCTAGCTTCTTCAGCATTTTCAGAAGCATGTGTACTTCTACCATAAAATTTAATATCTAAAACATCTACCGCCAAAGTATTGATTGTCCTATAAGTTTCATTGCCGGGGTGTACCATGAGCGCGACATCTAATTCATCAATAATACCTTCTTTTACATAGGAGGCTTTAGCGCTACCATTGACACCACCTTCTTCAGCAGGACAGCCAAGGATGATAATTTCTCCACCAAGTTTGTTAATTACCTGTTTCAATCCAACGCCTGCTAAAACACTCGCCGTTCCAATAATATTATGACCACATGCGTGACCTAGACCAGGTAAAGCATCATATTCAGCTAAAAACCCAATTGTTGGGCCAGTTAATCCTGAATCATAACGAGCGATGAAACCAGTCGCATGACCTGCAATATTCGTTTCAACTTCAAAGCCATGTTTTGTTAAATCTTCAATTAATGTTCTTGAAGCAAATATTTCTTCATTTCCTAATTCAGGTCTTTGATGAATTTGATGGCTCATTTCTACATATGTTAATTTTTCATTTTCTATATAATCTAACACTGTTTGTTCATGTCTCATTTTCAATATCCCCCTGTATTCAAGTTCATTGTATTATCTATTAATTATGTTTTTGAATGATACATCATCAATAACAGATGTGCAAAATATATTTTAATTATTACTCATTTTATCGGGTTTATTTAATTCTGTCATTATTTTTTTGAATTTCAAAAATAATAGTATTATCTTTATCTTTATAATTTATAGAAATTGTAAATACCACCCGCTCTTGTTACAATTACATTAATAATTAATTTTAGGAGGATATCATATGCCAAAAATGAACGTTGAAAGTTTTAATTTAGATCATACAATTGTAGTGGCACCATTTGTTAGACTTGCAGGTAAAATGGAAGGTGCTAATGGAGATGTTATTCATAAATATGACATCCGTTTTAAACAACCTAATAAAGAGCATATGGATATGCCTGGTTTACATTCACTTGAGCATTTAATGGCTGAAAATATTAGAAACCATTCAGATAAAGTAGTTGATATCAGTCCAATGGGTTGTCAAACTGGTTTTTATGTATCATTCATCAACCATAATGATTATGATGATGTGTTAAATATCATTGAAAATACAATTCAAGATGTGTTAACGGCTACAGAAGTACCAGCATGTAATGAAGTCCAATGTGGGTGGGCTGCTAGTCATTCATTAGAAGGCGCTAAAACAATTGCACAAGTCTTTTTAGATAAAAAAAATCAGTGGAACGATATATACGGTAAAGGCCAATAAACGATAATCACGTTAAATGGAAATTAACAATAATAAAAAAGGAAGGCTAAGGTCGGCACGGAACCCTTAAAATGGGAACTTATTAAAAACACTATTTTCTAGGATGCTAATTTCCTGAATTCTAAAG
>NZ_JAESKI010000029.1:0-36491 GCF_017892065.1 Staphylococcus sp. GDY8P120P
CACAAATTGGGGTCAGTTCAAAATCTCTAAAAAACAGTTTTTTATCCTACCTCTTTTTTTTATTCATTGATTTTCCTCAAACACCAACTTTTCAAATGCTTCTCTAATTTGTGGTACAGACATACCTACAACAACTTGCACATTTTTACCGCTTTTTACTAAGCCGTGTGCCATTTGCTTATAAGTAAAGTATTCACTATCTTCAACTTTCTCTACGTCTTTTACCGTTAATCTCAGCCGCGTTGTACAATTTGTAACATCTTTAATGTTTTCTTTACCACCCAATCCTTCTAGATAATAGATAGCTTTCCCTTCGAACTCATTGCCTGTCTCTTTATTTTTAACATCATTTGTATCTCCTTTTTTACTTCTATAATCATTTTTACTATATAATTTCATATCCTTTTCTTCCTTTTTACGTCCTGGAAGTGGAATATCAAATTTTAATATTAAAAATCTAAACAAGAGGAAATAAATTGCAGTAAATCCTAGCCCGATAGCAACTTGAATCACATAAGTTAACCAATAGTTTTGCGCTAAAGGTATCCAGTTCGTTGCAAAGAAATCTAATAATCCGCCACCAAAATTTCCTACTAAACCAAACCCATACATTAATGTATCCATTGTGGCTGATAATAACGCATGTAATACAAATAAATACGGTGCAATAAATAAAAATGTAAATTCTAGTGGTTCAGTAATACCTACAACGGTAGCAGTTAATGTTGCTGGAACAAGTAATGCTGCGATTTTCTTTCTGTTTTCTTTCGGCGTAGTTGCATACATTGCTAAAGCGATACCTACTGAACCAAAGACTTTCCCATTACCTTGTAACATAAATCCATATGGGAATAATTCTTTTAAAGGTGTTTTGCTTTTAGCAAATGCATTCACATGTTCAAACCATTCTGCTTTTAAACCATGGTTTACAACTACTGGCCCCACTTCAATCGGAGCATAAATAAAATGATGTAAACCAGTGGGTATCAACACTCTTTCAAGGAAATGATACAACCAAACACCTATATAGCCAGACCCAATAATAAATCCTTGTAGAGAAGAGATGCCGCTTTGAACTGTCGGCCAAACGATACAAGTAATTAAAGCTACAGGTAACATTACAAAAAATGAAATTGTTACTACAAACGTTAAGCCTTGAAACACACCTAACATTTCAGGCAATTTTCTACTATAAAATCTATTATGTATCCATGTCACAATACTAGAAATAATAATACCACCTAAGATATTTGTATCTAAGGTTTCTATTCCTGCAATGGCTTTTAATCCTGTTACATTTTCTACACCCTTTTCTAAATTAGCTCCGAAAGTATGCGGCCATTGTGTAAGTATGGCGTTGATAAATGTATTAAACATTAAATAGCCCATTAAAGCTGCTAATGCAGCATGCCCTGGTGCTTTTTTAGCTAAAGATAAAGGTAATCCCACCACAAACACTACTTCCATATGATTAAATATTGTCCAACCACCAGATTCAATGACAGACCATATTTTGAACCATGTTGTTCCATCTTCTGCTATATTCCCCATAATAGAAGGATTTTTAAACAATGTTGCTAATCCAAGCACAATACCAAAGAATGCGAACATTAAAACAGGTACAATCATGGCGCTCCCGAATCTCTTTATTGCGTTCATGAAGAAACCCTCCTTTTTTAACTCTTTTATGCGTAACTAATCAATATTACAGATTGTTCTAAAATCGTTAGCATCAATTTATATCTTATATTAAAGTAAACGCTTACATTAAAACAATGGTTTGACGCTATTACGAACCATTTTGTACAATAAGATTATATTTTCACGACCTGAAAATTTTTTCAGAAAGCCTGAGGTGACTATTTTGCTTTTAGATGAACGTATTAATAATAACTTTAGTAAATTAAATGAAAATGACTTACAAATCGCTCATTTTATCAATACGCATATACCAGAGTGCAAATCAATGAAAATTCAAGAGCTAGCTACCTTCACCCATGCGTCAAACGCAAGTATCCATCGTTTCACTCGCAAGTTAGGGTTTGATGGATACAGTGACTTTAAATCTTACTTGAAATTCGAAACAGAACAAGTACATCAATTGTCCTCTGATTCGATGGATGCTTTCAAACAAGAAATAGAAAATACATTCACTTATTTAGAACGCGTCGACTATAATCTTGTTACTGATAAAATATACGAAGCAGAAACAATATATTTATATGGGACGGGTTTAGCCCAGATGAATGTAGCGAAAGAAGCACAAAGGATTTTATTAACGATACATAAAAATATTATTGTATTACATGATGTACATGAATTTAAAATGGTTTTAAATAAAGCTTCAGATAGCGATTTGTTCTTTATTATTTCGTTATCCGGAGAATCGATACAATTAACTGATATAACCAATTTACTACAACTACGCCAAAAATATTTTATTTCTATAACAACACTAAAAGATAACACGTTAGCCCAAAAAGCAAATTATAATATTTATGTATCTAGTAATACGTTTTACTTAACAGATGGAATCGACTATTCTAGTTTTATTAGTTACCATATCTTTTTCGAGACACTTTTACGTAAATTTAACGAACGTAAAGAGAAGAAACACCTTAATACTTAAAATTAAATTATAAAAAAAGACTTACAGCCGTTCCCTCAAAATGCCTGCAAGTCTTTTTATTTATACGTTTTTATTAATTAAATTGTAATGGCTACATACTTAAGCTTCTTCTTCATGTTCTTCTAAAGTAGTTTGGAGCTTATCAAATAGCATTTCAAAACCATGCGCAGTGGAATCATGGTATTCCTTTTTCTTTTGTTTGTACTCTAAAGATGTTAATCTGCGTTCTCTAGGTATATAAGCAGTATAACTAAATATCATTTGTGTAATACCTGGTTCTCTTTCAAATATCTCAATTTCAATTGTATCTTCAGAGTCACTCAACTCAGGCATGCCAATTGTCATAACAATATATGCATTAGTATTTAATGTAACATAGGAACCTCTTACTACATTTTCTTTACCTTTACGAACATCAACAATTTCATAACTACCATTTTGTTCAGCATTAACGTCTATAGATTTATTAGTTCGTTCTGTTGTCATAAACCATTGCTTTAGAAAACGTTGATCTGTCCACGCTTGATATACTAATTCAGGTTCAACTTTAAAAAGTCGTTCCAACTGAATCTCCACATACTCATTTTCTACATTATATCTACCCACGATTGTTCACCTACTTTCACTCTTCATACTATTCTAACTTATTATACTAGACTTCTAAACAATAATACCAAGAAATCTCACTATACTTTATTTTCACTATAAAACTGACAACTTATATATTTTATCGTTAATAGTCAGTAAACGTCAAAATTTTCACGCTTTTTATGTTTCGTATATGCGTTTCTTAGTATATTATCTCACAACTCATATGCTTATATAAGAAAAAGGGAGAGCCATCAGTCTCTGCTTAAATTTAAACCTGACGCCCCCCATATTATTATTTATTTAATTTTGGTATTCTGAAGAAAATAGCAATCAATCCACAAACACCTAAAATGATAGGATAAATGGCATACGGTGCCAAAGCGATTGGTGAAATGGATGCAACACCGGCTGCAGCTATAACTTGTGGGCTATATGGTAATAACCCTTGAAAACAACTTGCAAATATATCTAAAATACTTGCAGACTTTCTAGAATCAATATCATATTCATCTGCTATATTCTTAGCTAATGGCCCCGCCATTAATATAGAAATAGTGTTATTTGCAGTTGAAATATCAGCAGCACTTACTAATCCTGCAATACCTAATTCTGCACCACGTTTAGATTTTACTCTATTACGCACAAAATTTAATAGCCACGTTATGCCACCATTATGTTGAATCAAGGCTACGAGGCCACCAATGAGTAATGCGATAATAGCGATATCTTCCATGCCAATAATCCCTTTAGATACAGAGCTAAGTAATCCTGACCAACTGAAAGAACCATCAACAAGCCCTATAATTGCAGACAAGACCGTGCCGCCAATCAACACAATAATAACGTTAATTCCTGCAAGTGCTAATATTAATACTAAAATGTATGGAATCACTTTAATAAAGTTATAATCATATGCTTTAGTAGCGTCTATTTGGGCACTATGTGTTAAAAACCAAAGCACAATCATTGTAAATATAGCACCAGGTAATACAATTTTGATATTCACTTTAAATTTGTCGCTCATTTTCGTCTTTTGAGTACGAACAGCAGCAATGGTTGTATCAGAAATCATAGATAAATTATCGCCGAACATCGCACCACCGACTACTGTAGCCATAGTTAATGCAGCAGATACATCTGTCGCTTGACTCAAACCAAAACCAACCGGTGCAATTGCTGCCACAGTACCAACAGAAGTGCCCATCGATAAAGAAACAAACATACATATAATAAATAAACCTACTATAATTAAATTTTCAGGAATAAACGACAGACCTAAATTAACAGTAGACGTAACACCACCCATATCTTCTGTCGTCTGAGAAAATGCACCTGCAAGCAAGAATATTAACATCATTAAAATAATGTTTGAGTGTCCTGCGCCTTTGGTAAATACATCTACCTTTTTTTGAAAAGTTTCTTTTCTATTCATTAATAAACCGATAATTGAAGCTACTACTATAGCTACATTTAAAGGCATAATTGAAAAGTCACCTGTAATAAGTCCTACACCTAAAAATATCCCAACAAATATAATTAAAGGTACAAGCGCCCATGCGTTCCCTTTTTTTGTCTCCGTCATACAAAACCAACTTTCTTTAGTAATTACTATGATAATAAATCTCATATTATTCTTTAATATATACCTACAATAAAAAAACTCTTTTCTTATAGAAGAAAAGAGTAAGTCATTACATCTTCATCTTATCTTCTAGCACATATTAGGCTACTGGAATTGGCACACGCGTCATCATGTTGCCGAAGTTTCAAAGGGCCAGTCCCTCCACTTCTCTTGATAAGTTATTTTATTCATTGTATTACAGTACACTATTAATAATACTTCGTCAATTGTATACTTTCAACATTAAAATAATATGTTTATTAGTCATTATTCAGTTGGTCTAACGATTGTGAATGTGTCTCCTATAGAAGCATAATCATTACCTGCTAAGCGACAGACTGCGTTTAGTGCTTCACTATCTATTTTACTATCTTCAAAATAGACATCTTCATCAATATGAAACATCACTACTTCACCAATAATTAAATCTGAACCTTCTTCTGTATCTCCTAACGGAATCAGCCTTTCAAGCTTACATTCCATACGGATCTTAGATTGTTCAATACCAGGGATAGGTATAAGTTCCGATTCAACAAGTGATAATTCTGTTCTTTCTAATTCATTGTCTTGTCGATTGATTGGTGCTGCTGTACGATTGACTTGTTCTACTGTTGTCTCATCCGTTATATGTACAACAAAGCTTCCCATTTCTTCGATATTCAGTGAGGTATCTTTTCGTTTACCACCGAAACGACCTGTTGAAATCATCACCATTGGCGGGGCGCTACTTACCACATTAAAGAAACTAAACGGCGCTGCATTTAAGTTACCGTCTCGATCTTGTGAAGTAACAAAAGCAATAGGTCTAGGTATAATACTCCCACTCAATAATTTATAATTTTGTTTTTTTGACAAATCACTTGTTTTTAAATGTTTCATAAAATTCGCCTTACCTTTCATAAATAAAAAACGGCTATAACAAAAGTGTATAGCTCGAGTAAGTATTTTAAAACTTTCTACACTTTGAAATAGCCATCTTGTCATTGAATTAATCTAATTGGGTGCCGCCTGTAACACCATAAACTTGGCCTGTTGTATAACTTGATTCTTCAGCAGCTAAATGGACGTAGACGCCTGATAATTCTACGGGTTGCCCCGCTCTGCCTAACACTTCTTTTTGTCCAAATGTTGGGATTTTTGATTGTGGTTGTCCACCCGAAATTTGAAGCGGTGACCAAAATGGCCCTGGCGCTACACAATTGACACGTATGCCTTTTGCACCAAGCTCTTCTGATAAACTTTTAGTCAATGAAATAATTGCTGCTTTTGAAGCCGCGTAATCATGTAAAATTGGACTTGGGTTATAACCTTGAACTGATGACGTTGTCGTAATAGTTGCCCCTGGCTCAAGGTAATCTATCGCCTTTTGGACAGTCCAAAATATAGGGTAAACATTCGTCTCAAACGTATCAGTAAAGGAAGCTGTATCAAATGCTTTGATACTATCTCTGTACTGCTGATGACCTGCTACGAGTGTAACATTATCTAAGCCGCCTAGCTGTGCATATGCTTGCTCAACTAAGTCATAATTAAATTGCTCATTACGAATATCTCCAGGAATCAAGACAGCTTTTCTACCCGCTTCTTCTATAACTTGTTGCACTTCTTCAGCATCCACTTGTTCAGCTGGAAGATAATTAATCGCAACATCAGCGCCTTCTTTAGCATAAGCAATAGCTGCTGCTCTTCCAATAGCTGAATCTCCACCTGTCACTAACATCTTGTAATTTTTCAATCTGCCGTGACCAGTATAAGATGTTTCGCCACAATCTGGTTTTGGATTCAATTCTTTTTGTAAACCAGGAATCGGTTGCTCTTGTTGAGGAAAATCTGCATTTGAGTATTTCGTTCTAGGATCTTGCGCTGCCATTTATAACACTCCTTAAAAGATAATGATTATAAATATGCTTTACCCAAGTTTAACAGTATTTAACACATATTTTTAAATCTAAGACTCATTCAATAATTTTTGAACAAAGGTCACAAAATAATCAGGTACTTTTTCTAAAATACGTTCATCTGGATCATATTTTGGATGATGTAAGTCATACGCACTATTTGAGCCAATAAACACAAACACACTTGGATATTGACTTGAAAAACCTGAGAAATCTTCGCCAATTGTTAATGGTTGTTCCATCAGATTCACGTTATAACCAACCTGTTTTGCAACATTCACTGCGTCATCAGTTAACTTTTCGTCATTCATCACAGCACCTGGTAATCGGAAGTATGTGGTCTCAATTTCAACGCCAAATACTTCAGACAGCCCTTTACCAATAGCGCTTAAACGCTGTTCAATAAATGAACGCACTTGCTCATCAAAACTACGCACTGTTCCTTGTACATAAGCTTGATCTGCAATCACATTCCACGTATTACCACAAGAAACTTCGCCAATTGTAACAACTGCATTATCAAACGCGGATAAGTTCCTACTCACAATTGTTTGAACGCTATTGATTAACTGTCCTAAAACAATGATTGGATCATTTCCTTGTTCAGGTTTGGCAGCATGTGCGCCTTTACCTTTAATCTTAAATTCGAAACGATCGACAGATGATGTCACTGCACCAGGTTTCACCGCAAAGTCTCCAATGTTTAAAGTCGGATAATTATGGTAGCCAAGTACTGCTTTCACACCATCAAGCGCCCCCGTTTCTGCTAATTTCACAGCGCCATGTCCTAATTCTTCAGCAGGTTGGAAGATAAAACGAACGCGTCCTTTTAATTGATCTTCTATCTCTTTTAATCTTGTTGCTACAGCTAAAATACTCGCCATATGAATGTCATGACCACAAGCATGCATAATACCTTCATTCGTGGAGGTGAACTCATGCATAACTTCTTCATTAATTGGTAAAGCATCTATATCGGACCTCACTGCTACAAATGTATCTCCTTGGCCAACTTCAGCGATTAAGCCTGTTTCCAAAGGTAGATCTAATATTTTTATTTCATAAGATTCTAAAATACGTTTCAATCTCTTAGTCGTTTCGTACTCATTATCTGACAGTTCTGGGAACTGATGAAATGTGCGTCTCCATTTTACGTAATCTTCATATTGTGGCATTATGCGTCACGTCCTTTCTTGTTTTTAAATCGGTTATATAAATAATACAGTAGTGTTACAATGACAACACCTATGGCTAAATTATTTGAAATTAAAATAAATACCATCGTTAACAACACCATCAAGCCATGTACTAGCGGTGCTTTTTTTATAAAAGGTAGCGTGCGTCGATCAAAAGTATTTAATGAAATTGTAATCAGTACCGTAGCTAATACTGCCATGGGGATATGTCCAATAATTTCGCCGAAAACAAATAAACTTACCAATAAAAAGCTACCGGTAATCAAAGTAGACATCCTAGAATTTGCGCCCATGGTTACATTAAATCGAGATTGTCCGACAAGTGCACTACCTCCATAACCGCCAAACAAACCAACTATAAAATTGGCGATACCTTGGCCTATGGTTTCTTTATTTTTATCACTAGGCGTATCTGTAACTCCGTCCATAATACGTGCAGTTAATGTATTTTGGACGATAGCTACAACAGCCATCATTAAACCGTATAGCATGCTTATTAAAATAAAACTCATGTCGAATATTTCATGTGGAATCTCCGGCATTGGTATCTTACTATGTATTGGCGTTAAATCATATACATATTCGATATTGGGGTTTAGTAGCCAAGCAAATACGGTTAAAACAATAATGGCTATTAAAGGGGCAGGTATCAGCCTAATATATTGGTTACCCAACCAAATCATCATAAAAGAGATCAGCGCAACTATATAGGTTGCTAATGAAATACCTAAAATATGCTCTAATTGTGAAGTAAATATTAATATACCTAAGGCATTCATAAATCCTATAGTCACACCCGTGGGTATAAAATTTAGCAACTTATTAATATGACACATACCACATATCATTTGAATCATTCCCATAAATAATGTTGCTAAAATAACTGCTTGCATACCATGACTTGCTGCTAAAGGCGCCACTACTAAAGAAACACCGCTACTTGGAGCTGAAACCATTAATGTTCTATTACCAGTAATACTGATCACAAGCATCATTAACCCAGTACTCAACATCCCAATAGTAGGATTTACGCCTGCTGTAAAAGAAAATGCGATTGCGCCAGGAAGCAACGCCAGTCCAAGTAAAATGCCTGTCAGCATATTTTGAATGATATTACCTTTCCATTGGTCAATATATCCAATTTTAGTCACGACTCAAGTCACCCCCAACCCCTTTAATGACTATAATATCATAATTGTCAAAATATTTTTTCAATTTAATTTCTCAGAATCATTTGTTGCAAATAGTCAAAATAAGCACACAAAACTTAAATAAATTTAATAGAAAAAAGCGAGAGAAAAATCAAACTGCTTCATTTGATTTTATCTTCTCGCTCTGCATCATTAACTCGCTTTTATTTTTTAAATTTTAATTTGATTATCAAAAAGTATTTCCCCATCCTTGATTACTTTTTCGGCATGATTGATACCATAATGGTAAGGAATATATTCATGATTAGGGGCATCCCAAATAACAATATTTGCTTTATCACCTTTGTTTATTGTACCTGCCTCAACATCAATAGCTTTAGCTGCATTCACTGTCACTGCATTCCAAATTTCATTTGGAGATAATTTTAATTTTAACGCTGCAATTGACATGACCAACTGTAAATTATTTGTCACACAACTGCCTGGATTAAAGTCTGTAGCTATAGCAATGGCACCATTGTTATCTAACATACCTCTTGCATCGGCATATGTTTCCTTACCTAAATAAAAAGTTGTCCCTGGTAGTAACACTGCCACCGTATCGCTATTTTTAAGTTTCGCTTTACCTTCCGCGCTAGAAGCAACTAAATGATCTGCGGAAATCGCATTTTCTTCAATTGCAAGTTCTAAACCACCTAAAGGGTCGATTTCATCAGCATGTATTTTAACATCAAAACCTTGTTTTTTAGCTGCTTCCATGTAAGTTTTAGACTCTTCTACAGTAAACACTCCGGTTTCGCAAAATATATCTGCAAAATCTGCATATGCTTTAACTTCTGGTAATAAATCTATCATTTCTTGTAAAAAGGCTTGGTTAGATTTAGCGTCTTTTGGCACCGCATGGGGGCCAAGAAATGTATGTTTCATATCTAAATTATATTTTTCTGCTAATCGATTGGACACACGTAATTGTTTCAATTCATTTTCTTTATCTAAACCATAACCACTTTTACTTTCTACAGCTAAGACGCCATGTTGTATCATAGTTAGTAAATTTTTTTCAGCTTTTTCAAAAAGTTCATCTTCCGTTGCTTTGCGTGTTGCTTCTACGGTAGAAAGTATGCCGCCGCCTTGTTCAAGAATCTCTAAATAAGAAACCCCTTGACGCTTCAGTGACATTTCATGTTCCCTAGAACCACCATGTACAAGATGTGTGTGCGCTTCTACTAGTGCAGGTGAAACCACTTTTCCAGTGGCGTCAATTGTGTCAGTCGCTTGATATGCTTCAGTATGTTCGCCTGAGTAAATGACTTTGCCATCTTTAATCACCACTGTGCCATTTTCAATGATTTTCAAGTCGTTTAATTCTTTACCTTTTAAAGGTCTTTCTGTAGATTTCGGCAAAATTAATTGTTTAATATTTTGAATGATTAAGTCGTTCATTTTATATCTCCTTTACCCGTAATCATTGGAATGTGAATCCCTTTTTCTTTAGCTACTTCAATAGCTGATTCATAACCAGCATCTGCATGCCTTACTACTCCCATACCCGGATCTGTAGTTAATACACGACCTAAACGTTTGTCCGCGCGTTCTGAACCATCAGCGACAACAACCATACCAGCGTGTAATGAATAGCCCATGCCTACGCCGCCACCATGATGGAAGGATATCCAAGAACCACCTGCTGCAGTATTAATTAATGCGTTTAATATAGCCCAATCGCCAACAGCATCTGAACCGTCTTGCATACCTTCTGTTTCACGATTTGGACTTGCTACTGAACCGGAGTCCAAATGGTCACGGCCAATAACAATCGGCGCAGAAATTTCACCTTCACGTACAAGTCGATTTAATGCTAATCCCATTTTTGCACGTTCACCATAACCTAACCACGCAATACGAGATGGTAGTCCTTGGAATGCAATTTTTTCTTGCGCCAAATTTAACCAACGGATGAGTTTTTCATTTTCTGGGAATAATCTTCGCATTTCTTCATCGGCACGTTCAATATCTTTAGGATCGCCACTTAACGCTGCAAATCTAAATGGCCCTTTACCTTCACAGAATAAAGGTCTAATATAAGCAGGCACAAAACCTGGAAAATCAAAAGCATTTTCTAAACCATTATTAAAGGCAACTTGTCTAATATTATTACCATAGTCAAATGCCACTGCACCCCGTTTTTGGAATTCAAGCATCAGTGCTACATGTTTATGCATAGATGCTTGTGATGCTTTCACATATTCTTTCGGATTTTTATTTCTTAATGCACTAGCTTCTTCTAACGTATAACCTTGAGGGATGTAACCATTTAAAGGATCATGTGCGCTTGTTTGGTCTGTAATAATATCTATCTTAAATCCTCTGTCTAAAATGGCTTGATGCACCTCTACTGCATTGCCAACTAATCCAATGGATAAAGGCTTGCCTTGTTTACGAGCATCTTCAGCTAAATTTAATGCCTCGTCTAAATTTTTAGTTTTTACATCGCAGTACCGAGTATCAATACGTTTATCAATACGTGTTTCATCTACATCGACACCGATAACAACACCGCCATTCATTGTAACTGCCAATGGTTGGGCGCCACCCATGCCTCCGAGACCAGCTGTTAACGTTATTGTGCCATTTAATTTACCACTGTAGTGTTGGTTTGCTAGTTCACCAAAGGTTTCATACGTGCCCTGTACGATACCTTGCGAACCTATGTAAATCCAACTACCTGCAGTCATTTGACCATACATCATTAATCCTTTTTTATCTAATTCATTAAAATGATCCCAATTAGCCCATTCAGGCACAAGCACAGAATTGGAAAGTAGTACGCGTGGCGCTTCTTCATGTGTCTTAAATACAGCTACCGGTTTACCAGATTGTACTAACATTGTTTCATCCGCTTCTAATGAACGTAATGTTTCTTCAATCGCTTCGAATGCTTTCCAGTTACGTGCCGCTTTGCCAATGCCACCATATACCACTAGATCTTCAGGTTTTTCTGCAACTTCTGGATCTAAATTGTTATATAACATGCGTAATACAGCCTCTTGTTCCCAACCTTTACATTCAATCTCTAAACCTTTTTTTGCTTTAATTTTTCTCATGAAAAATCACTCCTTCGTCTACTATAATTCAACCTTTGTTTTAATATTTAAAAAATCCACAATGCAAACGGAATCGTAATTAACAGTGTAAACACGACTCTTTCGAACCAAATAAGTACGAGTTTCCATACCGAAATTTTAATTTCAGTAGATAGAATCACGGGCACAACACTGGAGAAAAAGATGATTGCTGAAACACTCATCACTGCAACTGTAAACCTTGTAGCTAAATCTGCAGATTGTGCAATGGCAGCAGGTAATAACATCTCAACTATCGAAATCGTAGAAGCTTGAGCCAATACTGAAATGTTCTCTACTGGAAATATACTTATAAAAGGATAAAAGATGTATGAAATATACTCGATAACAGGGGTATATTCTGTAATAATTAATCCTAAAAAACCAATAGACATAATAGATGGTAAAATAGCTATCGTCATTATGACCCCATCACGTAAATTCTCAATAACATTTTCTATTAGTGTCTTAGATTGTTTTACAGCTAATTTTGCTTCTAACCAAGATTCTTTTAACAATGGCATATCTCTACGAATTTCTTTTTTATAAGATTGGTTTTCGTACGTTGTCTTTTTTTCAAATCTTATAGGCGGGAGTTGTACAGTAATGGCAGTAACAATAAATGTCACTACTAATGTAAACCAAAAATATAAATTCCAATGCTGAATGATGCCTAATGTGTTAGCTACGATAATCATAAATGTAGCTGATACTGTTGAAAAACCTGTCGCTACGACGACTGCTTCCTTATGCGTGTAGCCACCACTTTTGTAGACTTTGTTTGTAATGAGTAAACCAATAGAATAACTACCAACAAACGAAGCGACCGCGTCGACCGCTGATTTACCAGGTGTCTTAAATATAGGTCTCATAATTGGGCGACAAATTACGCCGATAAATTCTAACAAACCAAAACCTACTAAAAATGATAAAAATATTGCTCCTATAGGAATTAATACACTTAATGGTATTGCCAACTTCTCGTATAAAAACGGGCCAATATTATCTTTTAATACAAATGCTGGTCCGACATTGAATACAACCATGAAAGCAATAAATATTCCTATAACTTTAAAAAAACTAAATATCATACTTGTTTTCGATTCATTCCAACGTTGATTGATAAACGGATGAATTGCGCCAATGATGATTAAAACCAATACATAATATGGAAGTACTGGTTTAACCAATAGTGTTATCCACTGCACAATATGATCAATCATTATGGTAGATTGTCCATAAATCGATATTGGAACAAAGAAAAAAATAACGCCAATCAAGCTATAAATAAAAAATCTCCACATGTACTTCACGCCCTTCACATGAAAGTACGACTCCCTCTATATTTAAAAGTATAATATGTTATTATATAGACTACCAATATCAATAAACTAATTATTAATAGCTTAAAGCTATAAATAAGCATATATCTAGGGGAGTGATGTTATTTTGAAAATAATTCAATTGGAATATTTTATCGCCGTCGTAAAATATAATAGTTTTACAAAGGCCGCTGATTTCTTACATATCAGTCAGCCATCTCTAACAAATACAATTAAAAAAATTGAAGCTGATTTAGGTTATGATTTATTTTTAAGAACTACAAAAGATATAAAAATCACAGAAAAAGGTATTCATTTCTATAATTATGCTGTCCAACTTGTACAAAATTATCACCAAACGCTTGAAAAAATGTATGACTTAAATATGGGTCATGCACCTAAAATAAAATTATCAATTCTAGAATCTTCAAATCAATGGGTTTCACAAGTGGTTGCAATGCATCAAAAACAGTACCAAGATCAAACGTACCTTGCTTCAGAAGTACACGATCAGAGTACCATATTAGAGCGATTATTAAATTTTGAAAATCATCTCGGACTAACAAATGAACAAATTGTGCATGATGATATCCATTCTATTCCTTTATACGAAGAATCTTATGTATTAATCACGCCTAAAGATACATTCCCTAATCGCAACAAAGTTTCGATTAAGTCTTTACCCCTTATCTTACCAACAAAAGGTTCCCAAGTACGTAAACATCTTGATGATTATTTTAATCGCTTAAATATTCATCCTAATATCATCATAGAGGCTGACCGGTTTGAAGCTTCAACTAATTTTGTACATCGAGGTTTAGGTTATGCAATTATCCCTCGTGTCTATTATCAATCTTTCAATGCTAGAGACTTAGACGCCATAGAAATCAAACCTACCCTTAGTCGCTCTATTTACATTAATTACTTAAAAAAAAGAAAGCACCCTGAACGTGTGCTTTCTTTTATAGACTTATGCATTTATTACTGGAATATTAAAGAATAAAATGATGTAAAAAATTAGCTGATAGTTTGGCAGTGCGGTTATCGACATCATATTTAGGATTTGTTTCAGCAATACTAATTGTTGAAACTTTTTCATTTGGTATAATACGTTTGGCTAACTCAAGCACGATATGTGGAAATAACCCTAAGACACCATTTGCGCTGACACCAGGTGCAAATGCGCTATCTATGACATCCATACATATTGTAAACATGATGACATCATGATCATGTATAAAACGTTCCACTTTGTCTTTTATAGGAGGAGAAATTTGATGCAGTAATTCGTCGGCATACACAAAGCCGATGTCTTTTTCTTCTGCATAATCAAATAATCCTTGTGTGTTACCACTTTGTTGAATACCTAAAACCAAATAATCTGCCTTTTGATCCTGTTCTAAAATTTGTCTGAAACTTGTACCAGAAGTTGACTGTGGCTCTAACCTTGTATCAAAATGAGCATCAATATTAATAACACCTAAAGATGCTTCTGAGTGCGCCTCCCTTACACCTAGGTATTGCGCATAAGCAATATCGTGCCCACCTCCTAATAGGAAAGTTTGCTTGTGTCTCTGAATTGAAGTTGCCACATATTGTGCAAATTCTTTTTGGGTTTCTTCTAAAGTATCATGATCGTGCTCAACATTACCATAATCGTAGACATTGCTCTTTCTCAAGTCGGGTAAATTGGCCAAAATTTTTTTTATCGCATCAGGACCTTCTTTTGCGCCTAACCTTCCTTTGTTCAATTCAACACCTTTATCAACTGCATAACCTAATAAACCTATCCCTTGACGAGATTCATTGAAATGGTCATTGATATTACGAAAGTTCACTGTTTGAAAGTATCTAAACTGAGATTCATCTGTTTCACTGTCCACTCTTCCTGTCCATAGTTCAGGTTGTGCTAACTTATACATAGTTCTCCTCCTTTTAAAACTATATCCACACTTAAAAGTATACGCTTACATTTATCTCAATTCAATTTATCCTTTTATTTACCCAAAAATAACGATATTAATTTTGAAAATAGCTTTTAATATTTCATTTAGATGTTTGTTTTAGCATTACTATTACATTTCAATGATAAATATCTAAATTTAATTTATTTCTGAAAGATAAGTATGTATAATTGGTGATAAATGATTTTCTGAACCCTAATGGAGGTTACATAATGAATAAACAACGTATATCAGGTTTTCAATGGGCCATAATGATTTTTATTTTCTTTATTATCGCTTATGCAGCTCCTATTATACTAAAAGATTTACAAGGTACAATATCACTAAAAACATTTGTGTTTGATTTAAGTTCTACAGCGCCATTTATCGCTGCGCTTGTTTGTATCATCGTTTTTAGCAAACGTAAAACGCAACTAGGAGGCTTGAAGCTTACTATAAATTTAAAAGTGATTGAGCGATTTATTTTAGCGCTTATTTTACCACTAGCAATATTTCTCCTAGCAATGGTAAGTTTTAATGTTTTTGCTGATAGTTTCGTTTTATTACAGACAGAAGATTTATCTGTATCCATAACGTCGATTATCATAGGACAACTTGTTATGGCGTTCTTAATAGAATTTGGTTTCCGTTCTTATTTACAAAACATTGTAGAAACAAAGATGAATACATTCTTTGCCTCAATTATCGTAGGTATCATGTATTCGATTTGGAATATTAATGTCGCTTTTAGTTTTGAGTACACATTATACGGCTTGTTATATACATTCGCTTTCTCTATGATTATTGGAGAATTAATCCGCGCTACTAAAGGTCGTACGATATATATTGCAACTATATTCCATGCTGCAATGTCATTCGGTCTTGTTTTCTTATTTAATGAAGAATTAGGTAGTGTATTCGCAATGAAAGTTATTGCATTATCTACTTCAGCAGTTGCGATCGTCTATATTTTATTAAGTATCATTATTCGTACTATCCTTTATTTCTTTACAAAACGAAATTTAGACGAAGTTGATACTAATAATTACCTAGATCATGTAAATGAGTATTCAGAAAATGAGAACCAACAGTTCAATAAAGATGATGAAACAATTGAGCATGTATCTAGTGAAAATCAAATCACATCAGATGATGAGACCGCAACTAAAAATAACAGTGTTAATACCGACGCAACATCCACTGATAAAACAGATTTAAAGGATACTGAGTCAGAAAGTGCGTCTGAACAAACCGTTACGAACAACACATATGATAATCAACAAGAAACAAATCACGATGCTAGTCGCAACAATATTATAAGTCAGCATACACCTAAATCAACAAATCAAAATCATCAACAAAGTCAAGATGATATTGAAACTCACGCAAATAGTGCTGTTGAAAACTCTACTGAGAAAGCACATCCTGAGGAAGCATCAGAACCAACAACAGACAATATGGGTGATAGCTACGCAACGCATCAAAATACACAATATAATGATAAAAAACCATCACGGTCACCTTTCAAACATAAAAATGACCACCGTCGCTAACTAAAAAAAGCAGGTTACTCTAACTATGATTTAAGATAAAATGTTGTATTTACATCACTATCCAAATATTTCAGTTAGATAACCTGCTTTTGTTATATTTTATAATACGTCGTTTGATTTATTTAAAATTCTAACGCCATTTTGAGTTCCTATAATAACTTGATCCGTTACATCAATAAAATATCCTGTTTCTAAAACGCCTACCAAGTGAATTAAAAATTCATGCATTTCATAAGGATCAATCCCTGAATGTAACGCTACGTCAAGAATATAATTGCCGTTATCAGTAATAAACGGCACGTCATCGACCATCCGACGTTTCACTTTTAGATTGTCATATGCTGCGATTTTTTTAGAAACTAATAACCAATTAAATTTATCCACTTCGACAGGCAATTTAAATGTTTGACCCAAATAATCAACACATTTAGATTCGTCTATTAAAACAATAAATGTTTCAGCCATAGCGTCAATCACTTTTTCTCTAAATAGTGCACCGCCACCGCCTTTGATTAAATTCAAATGGTTATCTACTTCGTCTGCGCCGTCTATTGCGATGTCTATTTTGCTCACGTCATTAACGTCAACCACTCGAACACCTAATTCTTTAGCGATATATGCTGTTTTATTAGAGGTGCACACACCCGTAATCTCAATCTGTTCATGGTTCATTTTCTCAGCTAGTTTTGGGACAAGCAACTCTATCGTTGAACCAGAGCCAATTCCGACAACCAAACCATCTTCGATTTGGTTTAACGCGTCATTAAATGTACTAATTTTCAACTGTTTCGTATCCATAATGCGTCCCCTTTACATAACGTTCTTTTACCTATATTGTACATGAGATTGAAAAAAATAAATAGTTAAAAAAACAAGTACAAATTTAAATATATATATTCTTGCATATTCAAATAAGTGTTTTACAATAATTATAACTAATCATCAAGGGGGATTGTCATGATTTATGCTTTAAAAGCAATTACTACAGGAAAAATAGAAGACTTGTCTTATAGTTCTAGAAGACCTATGCGTTCAGCACTAAACAAAAAGCCATTTGCTGGTAAAATGTGGTTATCAAAAACAGGTTTTTCTGAAGATGAACAAGAATATAAAGGGCATGGCGGGCCACATAAAGCGGTTTGCCTATACAGTAAAAAAAATTATGATTTATGGAAAGATGATGTAACAGCATTACCTGATTACGCTATGTTTGGTGAAAATTTAACTGTCGAAGACTTAGACGAAAAGAACATTCATTTTGGTGACCAATTCCAATTAGGCAATGCCATCATTGAAGTATCAGAAATTAGAGAACCTTGTTGGAAAATACAGGAAAAATATAAAATTCCAAATCTGATTCAACGTATGTCTAGTTCTTGTAAGACGGGATGTTACTTCAGGGTTCTTAAAGAAGGGTTTGTAGATGAATCCTCTCATCTTGAACTTATAAAATATGGTAATGAAGCTTCCCTGTTGTCCGTTTTTGAACTGAATGATATTTATTACAATGACAATAAAAATGCCGATCGCTTAACATATGCTTTAAAAAATCCTTATTTAACAAAAGAAAGACGTCAAAAATTAGAAAAATTTTTAAAACGTGCTCAAAAACAAAAAAAGGAGTGAGGCAAAAAACATATTTTCATAAAATGATTTCTGCCTCGTTCCTTAATTTTATCCATATTTGATGCCAATCAAATCACAAAGATTTCAGTGTTCATTGTTGGATTATATTTCTGTATTAAATGTTTATTTTTCAGAAATTTTGTATGAAGTTTTTGAATAAAATGGTTGATTGGCTTCTAAAATCGAAGGCGCGTTTTCACCAAATAGATTAATATCGTTCGGGATAGTTTGCGTTTCAAGCGTAAAACCAGAATGCGCTTTATAAATATTAAAGTCACTGTCCCACTCACTTGTATCGTTAAAAGTGAAGATAACTACATTTGGCATATCTGTTTCTAATATTAATTGAAAATGTTTATTTTCAACTTTCATACCTTGTTTACCGATTTCAAATGGATGATCTATACCACCGTATTGTTGCATTTGCGCTTTAATATCTGGATGCACACTATTAAATATATCTTTGAATTGTATTTGGTTTGTATTGAATACACTATCAAGACTAATAGGATCTTGTTTAGCTACAAACTGATTATCATCTAATAAATACATATTTAATTTTGAACTCGAAATGCTATGATTATCGATAACATTGTTATCTCTATTCAAATTAAAATATACATGATTCATAGGATTAAATATTGTTTTCTCACTAGCCACAGCCTTATATTCAATCGTCCATTTATGGTCAACATTATAAGTATGAATCACTTCTAAATCGATATCTCCAGGAAAATAATCATCTGTCTGCTTAATCGTTGTAGTGAAAACAATCTTCACTTGGCCTACTTGTTCAAGGATTTCATAATCAAAATAACATTTATCAATACCTTTTAATCCACCATGTATGTTATTTTTACCGTCATTTGCATCTAAGTGGTATGTTTTTCCATCTAATTGAAATTTCGCCTCTGCAATACGCCCTCCATACCGGCCTACGGTAGCACCAAAATAAAAAGGGTTTTGTCGATAGAATTCGTCAGCCTCTACCACATTCCCTAATACGATGTTATTATCATCATATTTCCAAGACACAATACGCGCGCCATAGTTAGTAAAAACAATCTTAGTTGCTTCATTGTCTATTTTAATTAAGTCAATACCATTACTTTGTTTTTCTACTTTTGCAAACATCATCAATTACTCCCTTTCAAGCCAAAACATTATTCAAATTGAGATTTGGCTTTATCTTGAATAAATTATCACTCATATAAACGCCGTCTCACTAAGTATCTCTAATGAACATCTATTAATCTTAGTCAGCCAGCTCAATATCACTATTTGCGCCCATCCTAGATTGATTCTTCTATTTAAAGTGAAAGAATAATATTTAACCTATACTTACAAAACCAACAGAAATATTTAACACTTGTCAATGATTCCCTCAAACATTGTCCAAATTAAACTTTCTGTTGACTTTTAAAGTTGTTTAAAACCGTATACACAAGCCCTATTCAATTATTCTATACTTCTACATTGTAACAATTAAAGCAAATAATTATCTATCATAATCATTAATTCTATCAAATATTATTTGAAATTGTAGTGTTTTTTTAAATTTTTATAAATGCATCATTTAACTTTTAGTAAAAACACGTTTTATAGATTTCAATAAGCCTTTATCAAAACTTAATATGGTATCTTTATAACTTCTTACCGCAATATAAAGTAAAATAAATATCATTATAATAGACAAGGCAATACTTACAACGATTTCCCAAGTCATTACATCAGGTGTCGATGCTCGTACAAACATGATAAATGGTGATATCAATGGGATAAAACTTGTAATTTTTGCTAATGTCGTGTCTGGATTGATGACGCTAAATAATGCAATATAAAACGCAATCATGCTAATTAATGTCATTGGCATGAGTGATTGGTTTATATCCTCAATGCGTGCTGTAATGGAACCTAAAATAGCTGCTAAGATAATATAAGAAAGGATACCTACAATCAATGAAATAACACCAACAATAATTAATTGCACTGTTAATTCATTAGGCTGTATATCGAACCCCTTAAGCATATCTCCAATATCAAATACAAGTATACATAAAATAGCTGCTGCAACGAAAATAATAATTTGAGTTAGTGCAACAGCAATAACACCAGTCAGTTTAGCTAATATATGCGTAACAGGTGAAACACTTGTTATAATCATTTCAATAACACGCGATGTTTTTTCGGTTGCAATTTCCATTGCAACTTGATTGGCATAGTTGATAATAATGAAAAACATTAACATGACACCCGCATATACTATAACTGTATTAAATGTTTTTTGGGATTCGCTTAAATTAGATTCATTTGCTTTATCAGAAACGACTTCAGAACTCACTTTGCTTTGAGATTGTAATTGTTTCAACTCGTCTTGAGAAAGATTTAAACTAGATGCGGTAAGATTTGTTTGCATAGTTGTTAATGTCGTCTGTAATTTTTGTTCATCTTGTTTTGAAACCGTGTCTTTACTTAAAATTTTACCCGTAAGTTTATTACTATCATGTAATTGAATGACGTAAGCTTTATCTAACTTTTCATTTTTTACTTGTTGCTGTGCTTGTGCTTCCGTCACTTGTTTAAATTTTGCTTCTCCATCTAGTTGATTACTTTGGTCTTTAACGGCTTTATAAATTTGGTCTTGGTTTGTTACAACCCCAATGGTATCGGGTCCATCATCAAATAAATCAACTATTTTATTAATGTTTGCAGCCACCAACATTAAAATAACCACAATAGCAGTAAAAATCATAAATGATTTTGTTTTAACTTTACTCTTGTATGTTAGCGAAAAAGTTGCCCAAAATTTACCCATTCACATCACCTACTTTATCAATAAAGATTTCATTTAAAGTTGGCTCAACAACTTGAAACCTTTTAACAAAACCATATTTTACAACAACTTCATATATTTTTTCCGCAATAGTTTCATCCTCTATGAATGCCTTGATTTCTCTTTTATTGCGTTCAACTCTCATAACACCAGATATATCGTCTAATTCAGGCATTTCATGATGTGTTTCAACAATCACACTTTTATTTCCGTGATTTGCTTTAACTTCATTAATTGGCCCTGAAACCACGAGTGCTCCTTTATTAAGGATACAAACATCATCACAAAGTTCTTCTACATGTTCCATCCTATGTGAACTATAAATAATCGTAGTCCCGCCTTCATTCAAATCTTTTACTGCTTCTTTTAACAATTCAACGTTAACTGGATCCAAACCACTAAAAGGTTCATCTAATATTAATAATTCTGGATTATGTAACATACTTGCAAGTAGTTGAATTTTTTGTTGATTCCCTTTTGATAATGCCTCAATTTTCTTTCCTCTATTTTCTTCGATATCAAAACGGTTTAACCAATAATCAATTGCCTTAGATATCGCTTTGGGTTTCATACCTTTTAACGTAGCTAAATATCTTAGTTCATCTTCTACTTTCATTTTCGGATGTAGTCCTCGTTCTTCAGGCAAATAACCTATATTGTCATATATCGATTTATCAATCGGCTTATTTTTATATAAAATTTGGCCTTCTGTGACGGGCGTTAATCCAAGTATCATTCTGAAAGTCGTCGTTTTCCCCGCCCCATTTCTTCCTAAAAATCCTAACATTTTGCCTTGTTCCAAAGTTAGCGATATATCATTAACTGCTGTAAAATTTTTATATTGTTTCGTAACATGCACTATATTTAAAGCCATAATCACCTTTCCCTCCCTTTAAATTCAAATAATATATACCGATAATAACATTTCACAACTTAAATATACATTTTAATATGTAATTTAATTCATGTTATGCACATAAAAACAAATATTATTATTGGTCAATTTATTTATACCAAATGCCTACAAATAACATTGTCTTTACAATGATTTTTGTAAGCACTATCATTGAATTTAATAAGTGTTCCCACTTATTAAAAATGTGTTTGGGAGGTAATGGCATATGAGTTATAGTATTGGTATCGATTACGGTACAGCATCTGGTCGTGTGTTTCTAGTAGATACTTCTAATGGTGAAATTATATCGACCTATATTAAAGCATATCCGCATGGCACGATTTCTGGTTCGTTAAACGGACGTGATTTACCGCACAATTATTTTTTACAGCATGCTGAAGACTACACCAAGATTCTAGAAGAAGGCGTACAACACGTTTTAAAAGATGGCAACGTTGATCCTTCAAGTATTATTGGCATTGGTGTTGATTTTACAAGCTGTACTATCGTCTTTTTAGATAATGATTTCAAACCATTACATACACATGAAAATTTGAAAGATAATCCACATGCTTATGTCAAACTCTGGAAGCATCACGGCGCTCAAGAAGAAGCTACGTTTATGAAAGAAGTGAGCGATAACCATAACGTTGGTTGGTTAGACTTTTACGGCCATAGCGTCAACAGCGAATGGATGATTCCTAAAATATTAGAGGTTAAACACAAAGCACCTGAAATATTAGCTCAAAGTGCGTATATTATGGAAGCTGGTGACTATATCGTTAGTTTATTAACGAATAAAAATATTCGCTCAAATTGTGGGATTGGTTTTAAAGGGTTTTACAGTGAAAAAGATGGCTTCAACTATGCTTTCTTTGAAGCGGTTGATCCAGAATTACCGGCAATTATAAAAAATAAATGTGAAGCGCCCGTAGTAAATATTGGGGATAGCGCTGGCAATTTAGCAACTTACTATCAAAAATTATGGGGGTTAACTGAACATGTCCAAATTTCTCCATATATTATAGACGCACATTCAGGGGTACTTGGCGTTGGAGCAATTGAGCAAGGCGAATTCACACCAGTTATTGGTACAAGCACTTGTCATCTTATGCTTGATCCTAAACAAGTGTCTATTCCCGCTATTACCGGTTCAGTAAAGGATGCTATCATCCCTGGCTTATACGCTTATGAAGCAGGCCAACCTGCAGTAGGTGATTTATTTAATTATTCAGCAAGCCTCGCTCCAAAACATATCGTAGATCAAGCAGAGCAACAAGGTATCTCAACGTTAGAACACCTAGAAAATTTAGCTTCTGATATACCTATTCATAAACAACACGTAACCATATTAGATTGGCACAATGGCAACCGCAGTATATTAAGTGATAGTAATCTTACCGGAAGCATCTTTGGTTTAACTTTACAAACACCATTTGCAATGATTCATCGTGCGTGTATTGAAGCCACAGCATTTGGCACTAAAATGATTATGCAGCAATTTGAAAAAAATCATATCCCTGTAAATACTGTATACGCAGCTGGAGGCATTCCAATCAAAAGCAAACTGTTAGTAGATATATATGCAAATGTTCTAAATAAAGACGTCGTCGTTATGGATTCTTCAAATGCTACAGCCTTAGGCGCAGCAATGCTAGGTGCAAATGTGGGGAGCGCGTATCAATCCCTAAAAGAAACTGTCCATCATATGAAACAACCTGTATATTATCGATTGCAACCTGACTCTGAAAAAGTCCAACAATATGAAAAATTATTTCAGCGATACAAAGCGCTACACGATTTGTTAGGAAAATCCTATGCTGCCTTATCATATAGAGAAAATTAGAACTATATAAATAACCAAGTATAGTCAAACTCATTCGTTTGTTATACTTGGTTTTTGCAGTTATATATTCATTTATTGTTCTTTATATGTTTTATCAATCTTAGTATATTGGTTAGCATATTTGTGACTCGGACCATACTTGTTTGTTTTTCGTTCACTATCTAAACAAGCAATCACTAGGAAATAGATACCAAATCCTATATAAAATACATAGATTAACACGATAATGATAACATTTACTATATTAGTAGATTCTAAATCTTGAAAGCCAATAATTAGTAATATAATGTATGTAATGATTGATACACCTAAATAACTAAGGGGCAGTACCATCGATCTACCTGTATCATGAAATCTTCTGATAAATAAAGCCCAATTGGGTATTAATGTTACTAATCCGTAAATAGCAAAATAAATAAAACTAATAAACAAAAAGAGCACACTGCCCATAACTGCGCCTTCAGAATGAGATGCAGTGCCAGCTATTAATGCGATTAATCCTATAAGATATAAGATACCGCCGGGTATTAGAAAAATGATATGCCATAATACCATATACCAATACTCACTTCTTCGCGCGCGACTTTTAAAATTTAAATAATTTTTCCAAAACAACTTAAATGCTTCGCCAAATCCGACTTTCCTTTCCAAATGATTCCCTCCGCTCCAAATTCATTTGATATCATTAGTGTTTAACTTTATTATAGTCTTAATATGTCTTACTGAATTTTTTCAATATTTAGGCAACTTACATGCCTTATTCTACCAAAGTTTTAACATAGTGATAACACAATTTTACAAATTTACAAAAAGTGTTTAAAAACACTTAATTTTATAAACTATTAAATGGAGGATTAATAAATGGATTTTTTACAACGTGATACAGTTACTATCGCTAAAGATTTACTTGGTGTGCGCGTCATTTTCGAGGATGATTTACATACTTTTACTGGCTATATAGTTGAAACAGAAGCGTATGTTGGTCAAAATGACCAGGCAGCTCACGGATTTAATGGTAAACGAACACCCAAAGTAGAATCTTTATACAAACGTGGAGGTACTATTTACGCTCATGTTATGCATACGCATTTACTCATCAATTTCGTTACTCAACTAGAAGATGTACCGGAAGGCGTACTCATACGCGCCATTGAACCAGAAGAAAACATTGAAGTGATGCGTTTAAACAGAAAAAAAGATGGCTTCGAATTAACAAATGGTCCTGGAAAATGGACAAAGGCATTTAATATACCAAGATATTTAGATGGCGCTCGTTTAAATGAAGGCCGTCTCAAAATTGATACTAAAAATCGTAAGTATCCTAAACAAATTGAAGCAACACCAAGAATAGGTATCCCGAACAAAGGGGAATGGACACACAAACCACTTCGTTTTATCGTTAAAGGCAATCCTTATGTTTCAAGAATACCAAAACGTTCAACCGTCTCTGCTCAAGAAACTTGGCGTCACTAACCAATAGGTACAGTATCAATCAAAATGAACTGATTGATACTGTACCTATTTAATATTTCATTTTTATTTATTATTGTAATGTCTTTTTATCTTTATCAAGTAAACCAAATTGAATTGTAATTACTGTACAAATAACTAATACCACTGGATAAAATGTGTATTTTAAAACTTCTATATAAGACACATCCCCATACTGCTCAACCATTAACATGCCACTATCGTGAGGTAATAACATTAAAGCAGAACAAGCAAATATATCTAATAAACTAGCCATGCGTTTAGGTGGCACTTTATATTCATCACCAATTTCTTTAGCGATCGGAGCAGAAATAATAATCGCTAATGTATTATGTGATAAAGCTGCAGAAAGTACACCAGACATTAAACTAATTACATATTCAGCACTTTTACGTCCTCTTGCCTTCTCTTTCATTGTTTTAATAATCCAGTCAATACCACCATAATATCGAATCAATGCAACAAGTCCCGAAACTAGGAAAGCTACTAGAAAAATAAGGAACATACTTTCCATACCTTCACCAATTGCTTTAGTGAATTGGAACACACCTAAATTTCCTTGAACCATTCCTAGCATCCCAGCCATGACAATACCAATAATCAGCACTAATATAACATCTAAGCCTACTATTGCAGCTACAAGCACAAATAAATAAGGCAAAATATTAATAAAATTAAAGCTTAAATCACCTTCAACTTTGCCTGTGCCACCAACAAACGCATAAATAATTGCTGTGATAAGTGCTGCAGGTACAGCAATCAATACGTTCATCTTGAATTTATCTTTCATTTTGGCACCTACCCCATTGGTAGCTGCTATGGTTGTATCGGAAATAATCGATAAATTATCACCAAAATAAGCACCAGCTATGACAGCTGCGCCCGCTGCTGCTACACTTAAATCTGCGCCTTGTGCCACAGCAACACCAACAGGTATAAAAGCAGCTTGTGCACCAGTCGATGTACCTAGTGTCAACGCAGCAAAACCACTCATAATAAATATACCAGGTATAAGTAAACTAGGTGGAATAACTGAAAGCCCCATATTTACCATAGCTTCTTTGCCGCCCATTTCAGACGTAACAGTAGAAAAAGCACCAGCTAATAACAGAATTAAACCTAAGTTAACAATACCTGAGTTTCCTGCATGTTCTGTGAATATCTCTACTTTTTTAGTAAATTTAGTTTTTCTATCATAGCATGTCCAGGCGATGATGATACCTATAAAAATAGCCACATGTCTCGGCAATTGATCAAAAGCATTTTCTTTTCCCATCATTGTAAATGTAATACCGACACCAATATATAAACCTAAAAATATAACTAATGGCAGAAGCGCTAAAGCACCATATTGCTTGTCACTTCTATTATTTTCCTGCATAATACTTCTCCTTATTATTACCGTCATTTTATATGGCTTACAGTATATCAAAAAAGTGACTAAGACAGAAATATTAAAATTTAAATTGCTTTTTATTCCTATATATATAATAAGTGTTAAACCTTTAAGCAATGTAAAAAGCGGAACAATGAAATCTAAATATGATTTCTGTTCCGCTCTTGTTGACTTATACAAACTATTTTTCTAACTATTAATTAACTTTTCATTTAATTAATTTCTGCATTACCTGTATCTGTTTCAATATGGATGAGATGTCTGCCATTGCCTACTTGTTTATTTTTAAATAAGCGGTCATTAATTGTTAGTTCTCCGATATCACTTTCAAATGCTACACGTGTGTTTTTAGGCCGTTGGTCACCATACTTCATAGATACATTGCCCACATCTGTTTTCACATTAATTGGCTTATCAGCTGGCATATCGTCTATTTCAAAATTACCCGTATCTGATGCAAACTCTCCAGAATTAAACTGAGTATGTGCTATATGAACATTTGCAACATCAACTTTACTAATCAATCGATCAAATTCAGAATTTTGAATCGTCATCTCTGATACGTCTGCATATAATTTGGCATAGTCAGCATACACGCTATCTAATTTGATAGAACCTGAATAAGTATTCACATCCAAATGATCTAATGATTTAGGTAACGTGACTACTACGTGATTATGTTCAAAATCTAAAAAAGAGATATCGCTTTTATTATCTAACGCTTTATCTTTTACATAAAGTGTACCGTTTTTAACATTTGTATTCATATGCGTTTCACCTTTTGTTCCACGTGATTCAACTTTAAATTGATCTCCTTTTTGGATCGTCACGTTACTCTTCTCTAAATCTACGTCCAATTTATTTATATGATCTTGGTCATACACTTTATGATAATTCACAGATGTTTCCTTTGATTTTTCATTTTCTATTTTAAATTGTTGAATCGCGCCAATACTACAAAAAATCGTTATAACCAAACCGATTATAAAAAGGATGATTAATGTTTTTTTCATGAAACTGCACTCCTTTTCACGACTTTAATATTCCATCTAAGATACTTCACACAAATTAAATAAAACGCTTTTGAAATTAAATACGTGATGACAAAAAGCATCAAACCGACACCAAATATCGCTCCTACTGCGTAAACATCAAAAAGCAAGACATATTCAAATCCTTCAATCATTCCTTTTATTAGTAATAATACTGGACTAAATACGAATGAGATGGTCGTAATAATTAATGAAATAACAATACTCAAGATAAAAACAAATGGAACTAAAATAACAAAGAAGTTTAATAAACTTAAACCCATCACTGCAAAAATAGCATTCCCAACATCACCAAATTTATTACTATGTTCTGCTTTTTCAACGGCTGCAGTAGCATTTAATTCTTTCGCTAAATTTCTAGGGTCACCAAGTTCAGCCGAAATTTGCGCCTCTGTTTTTCCTTCTTTAAACCCACTATAAAAATGCGTTTCATATTCATTCAATATGTCTTGTCTTTCTTCATCAGAAGTATGCTTTAAATGTTTATGCAACTGCTTTAAAAATTCATTTTTAGTCATTTATATCACTCTCCTTAATAAATATCTCTACAGTATCTGAAAATAACTGCCATTCTTGTAATAAATCTGCTAATCTTTGTATACCTTGATCAGTAATACGGTAATACTTTCTAGCGGGGCCTTCAGTAGAAGGTTGATAATACGTTGTAAGCTCACCATTTTTCACCAATCTTCGTAATAATGGATATACAGTTCCTTCTGCGATACTCATATGCCTAGAAATGTTTTGTACTAACGAATAACCATATTGGTCATCTTTTTTTATTATGAGTAACACGATAAGTTCAAGCGCCCCTTTTTTAAATTGACTGTTCATTGGTTACCTCCTCTTAAAAACCAGTACTATACATTACACAGTAGTTGTTAAAAACAATATAGCACATACTACTGTACAATGCAAAGTACTATGTTATATTTTTAAAAGTAATATATATACTTGCTTACGAATCACATATTTTTTAAAATGTAGATCAACAGTTTTGAAATCGTTACCATTAATTCTGTTTATTATTTAATTCTAAACTAGCTTTATGTTATTTACATATGTATAATGGTTACTATGGGCTTTTTGTAAGCTCTTTCTTTATGATCAATTTGCACATCACTTCATTTACATAACAACACTCAAGAGATTTACTTGAAATTTAAGGGGGAATGAAAATGCTAGAGCTAGATGCAATTACTACTTTAGCGCTCGCAAGCATGTTATACCTTTTAGGTATCTACATTGTGAATCATGTTTCAATATTAAGAAAGCTATGTATTCCTGCACCTGTAATCGGCGGTTTATTGTTTTCAATTCTAGTCGCTATTTTACAATCAACACAAATCTTAACAATTAAGTTGGACTCAGAATTCATTCAAAATTTCTTTATGCTTGCATTCTTTACAACAATTGGTTTAGGCGCTTCGTTAAAATTATTGCGCTTAGGTGGAAAAGTATTAATTTTATATTTTATTTTTTGTGGTATTCTTGCTATTTTCCAAAACTTAATTGGTATTTCATTAGCAAAAGTATTAAATATATCACCATTACTCGGTTTGACTGCTGGCTCAATGTCTATGGAAGGCGGCCACGGCAATGCAGCTGCATATGGCCAAACCATTCAAAGTATGGGTATTGATTCTGCATTGACTGCTGCTTTAGCTGCAGCGACACTAGGACTTGTCGCTGGTGGTTTAATTGGCGGTCCCGTTGTAAAATTCTTGATAACTAAATATAATTTAAAACCAGAAAATGCCGAAGAGACAACCAAAGACTATGGCAATGTTAAATCTAATGAATATTTACGTAACCGTATGAATCCTACTACTATCTTTTTCTTACAATTTACAATCGTTGCTATTTGTATGGCAATTGGATCATATTTAGGAAATACATTCTCTGATTTAACGGGCATCAATATTCCAATTTATGTTGGCGCTATGTTTGTAGCAGTGATTATCCGTAACATTTCTGAATATAATAATTTAAATCTAATTGATATGAAATTTATAGATAATATCGGTGACATTTCATTAAGTTTATTCTTATCTATCGCTTTAATGAGTATTCAACTTACTGAAATCTATCAATTGGCCATACCGTTAATTATTATCGTTTTAATACAAGTATTATTTATCGTTCTTTTCTCTGTATTTATTGTTTTCCGCGGTTTAGGAAAAAATTACGATGCCGCAGTTATGATTGGTGGCTTTATTGGTCATGGTCTTGGTGCGACACCAAATGCTATGGCAAACTTAGATGTTATCACTAAAAAATTCGGTGCTTCACCGAAATCATATCTCGTTGTACCTATCGTTGGCGCATTTTTAATCGACTTGTTGGGTGTACCGATTGTTACAACATTTATTAATATATTCTAACCATAAAAGTCAATTTCGAGATAAAGAAAGCCTGAGACATAAAGAAAAAACATGTCTCAGGCTTTTATGTGTTTATCTGCAAGTCCAATGACTGGACATAACATATACGCATTATTTATAGGCAGTATTCAAAATTTCAATCTTATTATGCTATTGCCTATATTATACTTTGATTAAGACATTTTTTACGTCTCAATTACTTGCCTCATTATTCTATTTTTATAAATCCAAAAAAACATTTCATTGTAACTAAACATAAAACATCGGTTAGAAAATATCGATATTTCGTTGATCAATCCAAGATTGTAGCTTAGGGCCAAAAATCATTTGTGCATTTTTCAAATCTTTAGGTGAACGTGCATCTAACATTGTCATAATCTTTTTCATATGTTCAGTAAATTGTTCTGTATAGTTAAGTGTTTCAGTAATGCCATAATTTTCAACTTGATTTAAAAACGGCCGTGACATGCCTACAGCACTCGCTCCTAAAGCCAAACATTTTATAACGTCTAATGGTGAGCGCACGCCCCCACTAGCAAGTATATCCATGTCTCTTTGATAAGAAGTACTTTCTAGCAATGATTCAACTGTAGTTTGCCCCCATAAACTTAAATAGTCCATGTCTTTATAACTACGTCTTTCATTCTCAATATCTACAAAATTCGTACCGCCTCGTCCACTTACATCTACATATCTGATACCAATTTCATGTAATTGTTTAATTGTTTCTTTACTCATGCCAAATCCTACTTCTTTTATAATCACTGGTACATCTACACGCGCTACGATTTGTGCAAGATTGTCCATCCAAGTTGAAAAAATCCTATTTCCTTCAGGCATCACTAGTTCCTGAGGCGCGTTTACGTGCACTTGTAAAGCTTGCGCGTCTAACAAATGCACAGACTCTACTGCTTTATCTACCGGCACATCGGCGCCCACATTGCTAAATATTATTCCATTCGGATTCGTTTCACGAACAATGGTAAATGATGAAGCCATTTTACTATTACGCAACGCCGCATGTGTAGAACCTACTGCCATTGCCATGCCACTTTCACGTGCAATCATTGCTAATTTCTCATTAATCTGTTTAGTCCATTCGCTCCCACCAGTCATTGCATTAATATATAGTGGTTGGCTCAGTGTAAAATCTTTAAGTGAACTTTCAAGGTTGATGTCACTGACATCTATACTTGGAATCGAGTGGTGTACAAATCGAATTTCATCAAAATCTGAGATTGTCGCATCAGTTTGAGCCATTGCAATCTCAACATGTTCATTTTTTCTTTGTTCTCTTTTAAAATCGCTCATTGTTCGCTCCTACCTTCAATACTTATTGTTATCTTACCTACATTGCATAGTCATTTTTTAAAATCATTTAGCTAAAACCATTTTTCTTTTTTAAAATAAATAACGCAGCCTACGCTAATACATAACATAAGCACCAATACAATATAATAACCATAATACCACTTTAGTTCTGGCATATTCACAAAATTCATGCCATAAATGCCTGTAATCAATGTTAAAGGTAAAAAAACTACAGATACCAAAGTGAGCATTTGCATAATTCGATTCATTTTATATGAAGCATACGAGACGAGATTGTCTTTAATCTCATTTGTCATTTCTTGACATATTTTTAAAATATTTTGTTGTTTTATCATGTGATCATCTATGTGCTGAATATACAAATCATTTTTATCATTCACTAATAACTGACTGCTTTCTTTTAACTGATCTACCAGTACTTTCATTGGATATATAACACGTTTTAATTTAATCAGTTCTTGACGTATCATAAAAACGTCATCCATATCCGTTTTCATGGAGTCATAATGCGCTTGTCTATCTTCAAATGCATATACCTTATCTTCAATATCATATACTAATTCAAAATAGCTATCTACTACGTAATCTAAAATGCTCATCACAATCTCTTCAAGTTGAAGACCACCAAGTGCGCGTTCTTTTATATTCTCTTCTACTTGTTTTAAAACATTAAATGGTTGATGGTGATATGTAATGAGTAAACGATCTTTAATAAAAAGATTTAATGCTTTTGTGTTAAACGTTTTACGATTCAACCCATGGATAACAATATATTGATATGAATCATATATTTTGTATTTAGCCCTTGGTGTCCCGTTCACTGTATCATCAATTTCGAGTTTATTAAAGTTAAAATACGTTTGTAAAAAATTATTTTCAGCATCTGTTGGTTGGTTTAAATCACACCATACAAATTGTGCGGTATCAGGTATATCGTCTAAACGATCAACTGGTGTTAATTTGTTTTCGTGAGATAAATATTTAATTGTTATCGTCATAGCTCACCCCGGACATCATTTTCTTTATTTTATCATGAAATGATATATGTGTATGTTATATACTATTTTTAGTAGACTGATATTAGATATATTTCAATAATTAAATGGTAACTATTAATAAAATAAGGAGAGGTACCCATGAATGATCCTTTTAAGGTAACACAAGTTGTTACAAGCGATATGATAGATTATAATGGCCATGTACATGATGCTAACTATAACATGGTGTTTAGCGAAGCGATTAACCAATTTAATTACATACATGGATTATCATTAGCGGAGCGCAAAACATTAAACTATACACTATTCACCGTTGAAGAACAGACTGCTTATTTATCAGAATTAACTGAAGGTGATGTGTTTACCATCGACATCTATATTTATGATTACAACGAAAAAAGTGTACATTTCTTTTCAATCATGTCTAAACAAGATGGCACAAATGTAGCAACTAACGAAGCAATGATGTTAGGAATTGATCGGACTAACAGTAAAACAGCGCCCTTTCCTGATCATTTTGCGAAACAAATAAGTCATTATTATGACCATCAACAACGCATCGATTGGCCCAAACAATTAGGTCATCGTATCCGTATATCTAGATAAGGAGTGCTTACAAATGTCACAAAAAATGATGGACGATGTAAATATTCAACTATATGATTTAATAGACCAAACTAAAGCTGAATTAAGCGAACTCAACCAAAATAAACAACTTGTTATCAATGGTCCTGATAGCCAGCTTATACAACGTGGATTAGATATTAGCTATTTACAAGGACAAAAACAAGCTATAGACACAATTAGCTCTTTAATAGAACAACATCCATCAGAAAGAGATTTTCTCGAGAAGTACACAGAGTATGCTCAAAAAACTTCACAAGCATTTGAAAAATCTAATTTAGAATTTAAAATGATGAGCGTACCAACACAAGATTTCAATGTATTTTTGGGACAACATTATAGATTAAAAGGGACCCAAACTGTGATTGCTTCCATCAATTCAACGGTAAAAAAGTATTTTTAACACGCAGTCAACAATAATAACTGGACCTACAAAAATCTAATGTACACACTTTTGCAGGTCCAGTAATCTATGTTCAATCCCATGCATTTTTCATAACAACTTTAAAATCCTCAATTAGCTAACGTTTGTCATGAAGCGTATTCACAACTTCTTTAACAACTTTATGTGATTCTCTAATAGGTAATAATGCAAAAGCATTCACCATTCTTTTAAAGGTAAACAATTGCACCGGCTGTCTCATACCTTCTAAAATATAAGCTAATTTTTTCATATCTGGCAGATATATTTCTCGTCCACCGCCAAATATATATATCGGCGGCAATCCAAATAATTTTCCATAAATAGGCGATATTCTACTATCATTTAACGGTAAATCTCCAGACCATACTTTCATGATTTTCTGTAAACCATCTGTATTTAAAATGAGATCTTTTTCTATTAAATCTTTGGTGATAAGCTCATTGTTTAGTTGAGCATCTAACATTGGCGAAAATAAATAAACTTTAGCCGGCAATGGTAAATTTTCAGACACTAGTTGTTGAACAAAGCTGAGCGCAAGCCCTCCGCCTGTACCATCTCCCATTACAACAATATCTTCATTACTACATTCTTGTAATAATTGTTCATATACTTTATGAATGGCTGCATATGTATCTTCAATATGATATTTTGGCGCTTTAGGGTAAATAGGTAAAACAACTTCATATAAAGTACTCAAAGCAAGCTTGTCCATAAACCGCCAATGAAACGCAGAGGGTTGCAAAACATTATATCCCCCATGAATATATAAAATTTTCTTTTGCTGGCTATGTCTAAAACGAAATCTAAACAATTGCATATCATTTATCATTTGTTTGTCTAAGTCAGATTTTACATTCAATGTTTCAGGCTGTTTATGCTTCTTTTCATTCATCGTTAATCTTTTTTTAAGAAATTGTTCAAAGTTATGTTTGTCATTAAACATAATTGAACGATGTGGTAATAAATATTTATTAACAAATTTTGTTGTTAATCTTGACTTCATTTAAAATCAGTCCTATCTTTTTATAACAAATTTTCAAACTTTAGAAATTTTGTATTAATTTGGTTTTTAAAATAAATAATGTGATAAAATTAAAATAATGACATAAAAAACGAAGTTATAATAGAAAGTGAAAATAAACATATCACTCGTACTGTATTAAATAAAATCAAAGCGTACAACTTCATTAACTAAAATGTAACAGTTATCCAATATTATAACAAAATAAAAGTCATAGAATAACAATATAATAAATAACTGCAGTGAAAGGAGTAAGTTATGACAGCAAATAATCATCAATTTAAAGATTTTGAACACACCCTCACAAGTGAGCCAATGCAACGTGGCACACGTTACGGGAAAAAGAAGAAATCTTGGGTTAGTCTTATCATACAAGTCATCGTATTAATCTTAGTTGCAATTTCTGGATATAGCATGTTTAAAGAGCCGATTTTCAATTTAGTCTTTGCAAACGAAACTGTTAATTTTAAGGAACTTACCAATTTCCAAGAAACAATTAATAATTTTACTAATTTAAATATTAATATAGAAAGCATCGACAATCTACAAACGAGTATCGACAGATTAATCTTAGTCTTTTATGTATTCTTTATTGCTTGTATATTAAGTATCGTGTTAACTATTTTCACTGTATTCTTTAACAGAACGGCTTTAAAAATCGTTAATCTATTTGTTATAGCGATTATGCTTGTGATTACTTTCGGTTTTTCTTACTTAATTAAAAACATAGCATCAAGAATCGCTGATTCAATGAACCAATATTATATCACAGTAGATTCAACACAAATTTTAACAGAAGCTAATGCTATACATAATGCTTTTATTTTATTAGGGTGTAGTATAGCGTTACTTCTCATCAGTTTGTTCTTTAGAAATCGTAAACCCCGCATATAGACAGTAATTCCAATCTAAAAAAAGAGCCTGGGACATAAATCCCAGAAAAATAGCACTCAGATGATTTAATTCATCTGAGTGCTTCTTTTTATTCAATACTTCGTATTGTTGGCTCGCTTTCTTAGGGGACAGCTTCAGCCTGTAGTCTTCAGCTTGTCCTATTCCCTCAAGAGTCTCGCCAAAACACCTCACATTTATATGTAATTTTACATTAAAATACTTTAAAAAAATAAGGCCCTTACGTATAATTTAATAAACACAACTAAACTAAATTAACGAGGTGCCTTATGTATAAAGATTATAACATGACTCAACACACTACCAATGGAAACTTCAGTTCTTATCCCCACAAATGATATGTCACGACATGTTAATGAAATCGTTGAAACAATACCTGAAAATGAATTCGATGAATTCAAACATCATCGTGGTGCTACATCATAACATCACAAAATGATGTTGAAAATTATTCTATATGCCTACACACAATCCGTATTTTCTGGTCGTAAAATAGAAAAACTGCTTAATGATCGTATCCGAATGACGTGGCTGTCACAAAATCAAACACCTTCTTATAAAGCAATTAATCGTTTTAGAGTAAACCCTAAAGTAGACGCCTTATTAGAATCTTTATTTATTCAATTTCACA